>JAICVE010000066.1 GCA_025935475.1 Nitrospira sp.
CCAGATCGAAGGCTTTCTGTCTCAGCACCTCGAGGCCTTCTGTGCCAGAAGCCGCTGCACGAACATCGTAGCCGACCGCCTCCAGGGCGTCGACCATCGATAGCCTAATGAGGGGCTCGTCGTCGACCAACAGGATGGCCATCCCCTTCATGACACTCTTTCCACTAATGACCGCTCTCTCGACAACGGTAGACATAAGGTAAATGTGGTTCCTTTCCCGACTTCGCTTTCCACCAAAATCTTACCACCATGCCGCTCTGCAATGCCGAGACTCACGGAGAGCCCCAGCCCCGTCCCCTCGCCTTCGCTCTTCGTCGTGAAAAACGGATCGAAGATGCGCGGCAGCACTGTGGGCGGAATGCCGGAGCCCGTGTCGCCGACCTCGACCCGGCACACGCCTTCGGCCACCGTCGTCCGGATCGTCAACACCCCGCCGCTTTTCATGGCTTGCACGGCGTTCAAAATGAGGTTCATCAACACCTGCTCGATCATGTGCCGATCCACCATGAGGCTCGGCAAGGCGGGGCCCAGCAGCGTCTCGAGCCGGATGAGATTCGGCGCGAACAAGTGGTTCGTGAGCACGAGCACGCGGTCGACGATCTGATTGATGTCGGTGGAGCTGAACTCGGGCTCGTGCTGCTGCGAAAAATCGAGCAGCTGCCGCACGATCTTCTGGACGCGCCGGACGCCGTCCTCCATCGACACCCAGTATTCTTCTTGACGCGCAGGGGAAAGGGTGCCTTTGCGCAGGTTATACAGACAGTTCAGGATACCAGCGAGTGGGTTGTTGATTTCATGAGCGACGCCGGCGGCCAGCTTGCCGACGGATGCCAGCTTCTCGGAATTCCGAATCTGCTGCTCCAGCTTCTTGGTGTCGGTCATGTCGCGGGCGATGCCAAGGACGCCCAGAATTTCTCCCTCGGCGCCGTGCAACGGAGAAACGCTGACCATCACCGTGCGGGGTTCTCCCATCCGCGTCACCACTTCCACTTCGTACACCTGCTTCGCACCGATATCGAGCGTATTCTTGAGGCGGCGGCCCCGATGGCGGCGGGATAACAATGAGAGATAGGGACGGCCGAGCAGATCGTCTTTGCGATAGCCCCAGACATTCACCTTGCTGTTGACGTAGGTGAACCGTTGCTCGGTGTCGAGCGTGTAGATGACGTCATTCGCGTTCTCGAGCAGATTTTCGAGGTATTGCTTGGTTTCTTCGATTTCTCGCGTCCGCTCACGGACTTTGATTTCAAGTTCTTCGCGGTAGGTTTGGAGCTGCCGTTCAAGTCTCTTGCGGTCGGTAATGTCGCGCATCTGCACCATTACCAGAACCTGCCCAGAGCCGGCCACGTGAATCAAATCCATTTCAACGGGCGTCTCGTGCCCTTCAGCGTTGTACACCGTGATTTCCTGCGTCGGCACCTGCCGTTGCCCGGTCCCGATCTCGGCCAGCCATCCGGCGAGAGCCTCCCGGTGCGACGGTACGACGACGTCGTACATGCTGCCTCCGACCACTTTCGACTCGGCATAGCCGAGCGCCTGCTCTTCGCGCTTATTGACCGCGACGACCGTCCCCGCCGCATTAACCATGAACACGGAATCGGCAACCAGATCGAAGAGCGCTTTGTAGCGGGCCTGAGAGGCGACCAGTTCCTGGGTGCGTTCTGAGACGGCCTGCTCCAACCCCGACGTATAATGCTGCAGTTCCTGCTCGAGCCGATGGCGCTCGGTCACATCGCGCACGAACGCACGGGAATGCACGAGGCCGCCGCGCTCCTCATCCAAGAGCGCCGTCGCGTGAATCTCCACGTCGATCGGACGCCCGTCTTTGGCGAGCAGGACGGTTTCCATCGTGCTCTGCCCTTGAGAGACGAGCCGCTCGAGGTATTGCAGCACCCGAGACTCCTGCCCCCGCGGCACCACATCCCACAGCTTCATCATGAGCATTTCTGTCAGCTGATAGCCCAGCTTATCGAGGCCGGTCTTGTTCACGTGCACAAATCGGCCGCTTCGGTCCAGTTGATAAATCATCTCGGGAGAATGCTCGATCAGGTCGCGATATTTCTCCTCAAGGGCCCGGACCTCCCCCATCCGCTGTTCGATCTGCCCAAACGATCTCTGAAGATTCGAAGCCATTTGATTGAACGCATCGGCCAGTTTCTCGATTTCATCGCCGGTCTTGAGTTCGAGTCTCCGCTCCAGCCGTCCGCTGCCGATTTGCTGCACGCCATCGTGCAGCAACTGGATCGGCCGGGCGATTCGCCGCGCTGCCAAGAGACCCGTTCCCCACAGCACGGCCAGGACCGCGAGCCCATAGAGCAGCACTTTCGCGACAAGATCGGCCAACGGGGCAAACGTTTCCTTCGGATCCTGGCGGACCACGGTCACCCAGTGCTTGCCGCCAATGCTGCCGGGAGCCAGCGGCTGACTGAACCGCACGGGCGCGAACCCGAGCAGAGAATCCTTGCTGCCATGCGAATCGTCTGCCGCAACGGTCCAGCCGGACTTGAGCGTTGCCAACACGTTGATCAGTTCCGGCTTCACCGAATGTTCTTCAGGCGCCAGGATCGGGCAGATGACCGGTGTGCCGTCAGTGGTGAATAACATCGCATGACCGGTTGAGCCGATCGTGACGTCCGCGATCGAATGGAACAGCGTATCCCGGCGGAGCAGTACCGTCACCGCACCAATGACCGATTTCTGGAGGTCGTCAAAAATCGGCGCGGCAACCACCACGACGTGGGTGCCGAACGACGGATCGAACATGATCTCGCTGACGTACGGCTGTTGGCTGCTGCCCTTGACCACGGCCTGCCACCAGGGCGCCTTGCCATAGAAATACTCCACCTGGGGAATCGAGCTGACGACGAGCGCCCCCTGCTGATCGGTGACCAGAATCCCGACGTAATCCGATTTCCTGATGTCGTGCCACCGGATCAGATAGTTGGTCACGATGCGGTTGATGAAGAGCGGGAACTCGCTGCGCTTGTTCCGCTGCTTCCAGCGCTGCTGCCAGTCCCTGATCATCTCCTGGATTCTGTGAGGGTCTTTGTCTTCGTAGGTCCGGTTGGCTTCAGTGACGGCGGTGCGAAGAAAGGGCGTGGTGGCGAGTTGCTGTCCCTCGTTCATGACCCGGGTGACGTGCATTTCGATCCGGCGGGCGGCATCGACCGCCACTTCCTTGAAGCTTGTGCCGGTCGTCTCCCGCAAGGCGCGACGTTCTTCGAGATAGGTCAGAGCGAGGAGAAACGTGAGCGGCAGGAGCCCGACCATCACGATCGCCATGATGATCTTGCGCTGGAGACTGTGAGAACGACTCCAGAATGCCATGACAGGTCCGTGGGTCAAAGTCTGATGGGACGCCCTGCTAATGGTACCTAATGGTACCGGAATGCTCCGTCCATGCGCTATGCCCGCTTCAAGAGGCGTCCGGCCCCCCCGGGCCACAATAACAGCAGCGGGCTCGCCACGAACACGGACGAATAGGTACCAAAAATGACCCCCCAGAGCAGCGCCAGCGAAAAGTCATGGAGCACCTCGCCCCCTGCCAGGGTCAACGGAATGAGGACCAGCACGACGGTCAAACTCGTGACGATCGTGCGGCTTAGCACCTGATTGATCGCATTATTGATCATGGTCTCTTCCTGCTCGCGGCGCCGGAGACGCAGGTTTTCCCTGATGCGGTCGAAGACCACCACCGTGTCGGTGAGCGAATAGCCTGCCAGGGTCAAGAGCGCCGTCACCACGAGTAGGGTGATTTCCTTGTCGAGAAGATAGAAGGCTCCCAGCACGGCGAGCACGTCGTGAAAGGTCGCCAGTGCCGCGGCCACGCCGAACCGCAATTCAAATCGCGCGGCGATGTAGAGGATGATGCCCGCGAACGAGATCACGATGGCCACCAGCGCATCGGATTGGAGCTTCTTGCCAATGGTAGGACCGATTTCCGTACTGGACTCCACCACGAACTTGTTTCCCGGAAATTCCTTGCTGAAAATGGACACGACCTTTTCCGCGGTTTTCTCCTCAATGGTCGTCGACGCTTTCACGCGGATCAGCAGCTTGTTCTCCTGACCGAATTCTTGGAGCTCGGCATCGGCCAGGCCGTTGGACTCAAGTGCCTTTCTGGCATCTTCGATCCGGACGAGCTGATCGAACTTCAACTGCACCGCCGTCCCGCCAGCAAAGTCGATGCCGAGGTTGGCCTGGCCACGGGCGATCTGGATCAATGCCATGATCCCCAGCACCACCATGATGCCGGAAAACAGAAACGCATAGCGGCGCTTGCCCATGAAATCCACATTGGTCTTCCCGAGAATTTCTAACATGCCGGCTCCTTCACGTTCGGCGCTCAGCGCCGAGATCACAACATCTCAGATTTCACAAGACGAGTAGCGCCTGACCCTAGATGCTCAACTGCTCGACTTTATGACGTTGGTTGATAATATCGAAAATGACCTTGGTGCCGACCAGGGCCGTGAACAGGTTGATCGCGATGCCGAGACACAGTGTGACCGCAAATCCCTTGATCGGCCCGGTCCCGAACAGAAAGAGTGCGACGCCCGTTATGAGCGTCGTCACGTGCGAATCGACGATGGTGAGCAAGGCCTTGTCGTAACCTCCGTCCACCGCCAGCCGGACGCCTTTTCCGCTTCGCAGTTCTTCACGGATACGCTCGAAGATCAGCACGTTCGAATCCACGCCCATGCCGATCGTCAGCACGATACCGGCGATGCCCGGCAGGGTGAGGGTCGCCGACAGGGCCGACAAGGCTCCCATCAGACAGATCAGATTGAGAATCAGCGCGAAGTCGGCAACCACGCCCGAGAGCCGGTAGTAGACCACCATAAATACCATCACTATTACGCCGGCGATCAAGGTGGCCCGTACGCCTTTCTCGATCGAATCCTTGCCTAAGGACGGCCCAACGGTCAGATCCTGGATGATCTTGAGCGGTGCCGGCAGCGCACCCGCCCGCAGGACGATCGCCAGATCGTTGGCTTCTTGCGTCGTAAACGTGCCGGTGATTTGCGCACGGCCGCCGCTAATGCGTTCCTGGATGACCGGAGCCGAATAGATCGTGTTGTCCAACACGATGGCCATCCGCTTTTTGACATTTTCGCTCGTGATGCGATCAAACTCGCGTCCGCCTTTGCCATCGAACGTGATGGAGACGTACGGATCATTGAACTGTCCGATGGACACACGGGCATCGCTCAGCACGTCGCCGGTCAGCATCACCCGTTTCTTCACGAGGTAGGGAATGCGGTATTCGCGACCCGTATCGCGCTCGACGGCCCGCTCGAACAGAATTTGACTGCCCTCCGGCAACTTGCTCTCAGCCTGCTTCACCACCTCGGCTTCCCGGTCTCTAGGAATGCGGGCCGGCAAATCCATCTTCATCTGATTCTCTTCATCCAGCATCTTGAACTCGAGCAGCGCGGTTTCCTTGATCAGATCTTTGGCCCGCTTCGGGTCGCGGATACCCGGAAGCTGGACCACGATTTGCTTCAAACCCTGCCGTTGCACGAGCGGCTCCGCCACTCCGAACTGGTCAATCCGGTTGCGGATGGTTTCCAGCGCTTGGTTGATCGCCGAATCCTTGATGCGCTTGCTCTCGGTCTCACGCAGGTCCCAGACGATGGTATTGGCAGAACCAGCCGATTCGGCTTCGCTAAATGCCGGAAAGTCATCGAGCAGCTTTTGGATCTGCGGTTTCAGGTCGGCATTCTGAAACTGAATGGTGATCCTCGTCGAGGACATCCGTTTCACGGATTCAACGGGAATCTTCTTGTCGACCAACACGTCTTGTAGCGCCACGACGGAACGATCCACGGCGATCTCCACCGCCCGGTCTTCGTCCACTTCCATGACCAAGTGGATGCCTCCTTGGAGATCCAACCCGAGCGCGATGCCTTTGTTCGGGAAGATCGATCTGGCCCAGGCCGGCAGGCCCTGGTACCAATCAGGAATGGATGGGAGAAAGCAGATGACCGACACCACGACGACCAGCAGCAGCAGCAAGAGCCGTCCACGTACTTTTTTCATCGCGCGCCCATCCTGGACGTTCTTCGACCTCTTAGCGTCCTGCGATTATGCATCTTTATCGTCCTCCTCCGACCGCAAACGGCCAATGTACTCCCGCTGCATCTTGATTTTCGTATTATCGGCGATCTGCAGCGTCACCGTGTCTTTCCCAAGATTGGTCACGGTGCCCCAGATTCCCGAAGCCGTGATCACCTTGTCGCCCTTCTTCAATCCCTCCATCAGCGCCTTTTGCTGCTTCTGTTTTTTCTGCTGAGGCAGGATCAGCATGAAATAGAAGATCACGAAGATCAAAACAAAGGGCACCAACGACAGGAGCGTCCCGGAGCCCGATCCGCTGCCTCCGCTTGTTTGTGCCCAAGCCACAGATTCCATCCACATACAGGTGTTCCTCTCTTATGTGACTAACAACGCCTGCATTTCGCGCGAGGCGTTACGCTATTCGCCCTGTGCTGCGACGTCCGTCTCGACGCAGGTAAGCCCACTCTCCTTCTGAACTTGCTGTCGGTAGACCGAATCTCGAAACGCCGTAAATCGTCCTTCCCCGATCGCCAGGCGCAGCTGACGCATGAAATCGGAAAAATACCAGAGATTATGGATCGTGTTTAGTCGCGAGGCCAGCATCTCCTTCACGTGATAGAGATGATGCAGATAGGCGCGCGAATAGCGCGCGCAGACGGCGCACCCGCAAGCCGGATCAATGGGCGATTCGTCGCGTTGGTAGCGGGCCTGCTTAATCAGCACACGGCCGAAACTTGTGAACAGCCACCCGGTCCGTCCGTGGCGGGACGGTACCACACAGTCGAACAAGTCGATGCCGCGAGCCACTCCTTCGATGAGATTCTCCGGCATGCCGACGCCCATCAGATAGCGCGGTTTGGCAGCCGGCAGCTCCGGCATCGTCACCTCCAGCATGCGGTACATGTCGGACTTGCTTTCGCCGACGGAGAGTCCGCCGATCGCATACCCGTCGAATTGGAGCCTGACGAGATCACGCGCCGAGCCGGCGCGCAGATCGGGGTCTAATCCGCCCTGCACAATGCCGAACAGCGCTTGATCGGAGCGGCGCCGGCTGGCCTGGCAGCGTGCGGCCCACAGCGACGTACGCCTAACCGCCTCCCGGATCGCGTCGTGGTCCGCCGGCAAAGCCAGGCATTGATCGAACGCCATGATGATATCAGCGCCCAGCGCCTCTTGAATCTCAATCGCCGTCTCCGGCGTGATGAAATGCGCGGAGCCGTCGAGGTGCGACTGGAAGCTCACGCCGGCATCAGTGATGCGGCAGAGCTTCGCCAGACTGAACATCTGATACCCGCCGCTGTCGGTGAGGATTGCACCGGGCCAGCTAGTGAACCGGTGCAGCCCGCCCATTTCAGCGATGACTTTGTGCCCGGGCCGCAAGTAGAGGTGGTACGCATTGTTCAGCATGATCCGGAAACCCAACTGCTCGAGGTCTTGGGGATCAATCCCCTTGACGGGGCCCAAGGTCCCCACTGGCATGAACGCAGGTGTTTCGACCACGCCTCGGGCGGTCGTCAGCGTTCCGAGCCCTGCGCTCGTGTCTCGGTCAGTATGGTCAACAGCAAAATTCATGGTCGTTCGTTCGATGGCCCTACATCTGATCGGGGGCGGAAATACCGAGTACAGTCAGACCGTTCTTGATGACTTGCTGGACGCCCCGCATCAACGCCAACCGCGCGGCAGTCCGTTCCGGACTCAGCGTTTCGCGCTTGGCGCCCTCGTCGGCCGTAATCCCTGGAGCCGCCTGTGCAAAGACTTCCGAATCCGTGGCCGTGGGCAGAATCCGGTGCTTGTTGTAAAAGGTATGGAGCAGCGCGGCGAGCTGCTGCAAATAGTAGGTCATCCGATGCGGCTCATAGCCAATCGCCGCGGCCTCCAGCACCGTCGGATAGGCGGCCAGCTTCCGGATCAGCCCCAGTTCGTCCGGATCGGACAACAACGAGAGGTTCGCACGGCTCGGCGGAGGACAGGTGATCCCACGCGAAGCAGCCACCCGCCAGAGACTCGCAATACGGGCGTGCGCATACTGGACGTAGTACACGGGATTGTCAGCCGATCGTTGCTTGGCGAGTTCGAGATCGAATTCGAGGTGCGTTTTGGAATCCCGCATGAGGAAATAGAATTTGGCGGCATCGGCACCCACTTCGTCGATGACTTCCCGCATCGTAATGAACTCGCCCGTCCGCTTCGACATCTTTACTTCTTCGCCCGCTCTCAGCAGCTTCACGAGCTGCACGAGCACAACCTGCAAGCGCTCTTTGGGATGGCCATAGGCCTGCATGACCGCCTGCATGCGCGGGATGTAGCCGTGGTGATCGGCGCCCCAGACGTCGATGAGCAGATCATAGCCACGCCGCAGTTTGTCCCGATGATACGCGATGTCGGAAGCCAGGTAGGTGTACTCCCCGTCCTGCTTCTTGACGACGCGGTCTTTCTCGTCCCCAAAGTCTGACGAACGGAACCACCAGGCCCCGTCCTGCTCAAATACGAGCCGACGGGACTTCAGCTCATCCAGCACGCGCTCGACGGCCTGTGAGGACAACAGAGAGGCTTCGCTGAACCACGAGGCAAATTCGATCCCGAACGTCTTGAGATCCTCGCGAATCAAGCTCAGCAGTGCTTGGTAGGCCAGCGACTGGCAGCGCTCTTCGAGCTGCTCGGCCGACAGGCCTCCTTCCACATCGAGAGCGGGCGTGAGGCGCTCCGCCAGCGCCGTAATGTAGGCGCCATGGTACCCGTCTTCCGGAAAGTCGGCGGGCTGGCCCTTCAGTTCCCGATACCGGGCAGCCACTGATGTTCCCAATAGCTTCATCTGACGGCCGGCATCGTTGATGTAATACTCGCTGACGACCTCGAACCCGACTGCGGTGAGCAGACTGGCGACGGCTTGACCGACGGCCGCACCTCGTCCATGTCCGACATGCAAGGGACCGGTCGGATTCGCGCTCACGTACTCCACCAGCGCCCGCTGTCCTTTGCCGACATCGGTGGTGCCGTATGAGGCGCTTTGTTGCTCGATTTCTCTGAGCGTTTCCTGCCACAGAGCCGGCTTGACGGTAAGATTCAGAAACCCCGGCCTGACGATCTCCACGCGTTCGAAGAGTTGATCAGGCTGCGGAAGATTCTCGACGATGATCTGTGCAATATCGTGGGGCGCTCGTTGCTCAGAGGCTGCCAGGGACATGGCCACGGTCGAGGCGAGATCTCCCCATTCCGGCCGTTTGGGCGTATCGAGGCTGAGCGTGGGCCAGGCCGCCGTCTTCAATTGCCCCTTTTGCCGGGCTCCGTTCAGAGCATCCAGGAGTGCGCTGGTCACTTTTTCCTGCACCACGCCGTGCGACAACTCTGGCTCCTAACGCTCGTAAGTCCTTAGCATTGAAAGAGAAATTTAACTTGGCACTGTAGCACAGGGCTGAATGAGGAGACAAGGCGCGAGTCAGGAAATCCGAGGGTTTACGCCGAGAGTGTGGATGGTTCGACAGGCAGCGAGGATGACCGGAGGCGACAACTCAAGGCAAGGCTTCTCTATACAATTCCTGACGGCGTCCCACGAGGCGCAGCGGCAAGGCCTCTCTCGAATGACGGCCACAGCCCGACCTCGCGGCGCCCAGCGCTCCGATTCGGTAGGACCGAACAGGGCCACCGTCGGTGTTCCCAACAACGCGGCCAGATGAGTGACCCCAGAATCATGACCGAGAAAGAGGTCGACGTGCGAAAGGACGCCGGCCAGTAGCCGGATGGAAAGACCGTTCAGGAGAATCGGATGTCGGGCCATGTGGACCAGGAAACGTTGAACCATCTCATGATCCGCCGGTCCATCGAGCAAGAGCGGCTCGAAACCTTCGCTTTCCAGTCCTTCGACTACAGGCAGCAATACCGCCGGTGCAACGCATTTGTGGGGGCTGCCACTTCCGGGATGGATCATCGCCAGTGGACGCTGGCGCGAGACCCCTAACTTCGTCAGGAATGCCTCAGCTTGCTCTCGAACCGCAGTCGGTACTGTGAGAGGAGTGTTCCAGACCTGATCAGCCTGCCCGCCCACGATCTCGAGAAATCGCTCGCTTTGATGGACGCGGGACAACTTTGGTGCAAAGGGCGATTCCACCACGACAGCCTCAGCACCATACTCTTCCAATGTTGCTGCCAGGGTACCGGCGTCATCATGCGTCCAGGCGACCGCCAAGTCGCATCGCCTCAGCCAGTCTCTGCCCGAGGGCTCGTCAGGCGCCGCTCCACCGAAGAGTGCCGTGCAGGCCGTGGATTGAACGGAGAGCCATCGATCGACCAGGCCACAGTCGGCAAGGAATTCCGCTGACTCGTCCTGTCCGCAAAGCAGGAATTGACGGGAGGGAAAACGTTCCCGGAGGCTCTGAATGGCCGGTACGGCGAGCAGAAGGTCGCCAAACCCTCCCGGATGCAGAATGAAGACTGTGCGCAACATGCTCCTCAGGAGGACGACGGTTTACCGCTCTGATCGAAGAGCGAAGCACCAAGCACGGCCTCGTCGCGCGGCGTGCACGCCCCGCCCTCGTCGGCGACGCCGTCGCAGTTGTCGTCGTGGCCGTTCTGCTTCTCGAGGGCGGTGGGGGAGACGGCCGGGTCGTGATCGTTGCAGTCGCCGCCGCGGTTGGCCCAGGCGACGCCGGTCTGCACGACGGCGCGGTCGCCGTC
>JAICVE010000502.1 GCA_025935475.1 Nitrospira sp.
CCATCAATTCGATTGCCCGCGGATTGGGACCGATGAACACGATCCCGGCTTCGGCAAGCGCTCTGGCGAAACTGGCGCGCTCGGAAAGGAAGCCGTAGCCCGGGTGAACGGCCTCCGCACCGGTGCTTCGGCAAGCCTCGATAAGTCGGTCGGCGACGAAATAGGATTGGCTTGCAGCCGGCGGCCCAATCGCTACCGCCTCATCGGCCATATCCACGTGCAGCGCCCGTGCATCGGCCTCTGAATAGACCGCAACCGTGCCGATGCCGAGACGCCGCGCCGTTTTTATCACTCGGCAGGCGATTTCCCCGCGGTTGGCAATGAGTATCTTTCTGAACATCGATGACGGTCCAGGCTGCCGCTGCTGCTCATTGACGGGCCCCGGGCGGTTGTAGCCGGTCGGATGGACGGCGTAAACTTGCGAAAAGAGAGCACAAAAGTCGCATTTGCCTAAGCTGCCGCCTTCCTATATTCGAACCGCCATGAACAAGCCTGTGCCCACCATTGGCCTCGTCAGCCTCGGCTGCCCAAAGGCGCTCGTTGATTCTGAGCGGATCCTGACGCAGCTCCGAGCCGAGGGATACCTGTTTTCCGGCAATTATCAGGGTGCCGATGTGGTGATCGTCAACACCTGCGGCTTCCTGGATAGCGCCAAACAGGAGTCGCTGGCTGCCATCGGTGAGGCAATGGCCGAAAACGGCCGCGTTATTGTAACCGGCTGTATGGGCAACGACGCCGAGGTGATCAAGGCAGCCCATCCGGGCGTGCTGGCCGTAACCGGCCCGCAGCAATATGATGCAGTGGTCAACGCCGTGCATGGCGCGATCCCTCCCATGCACGATCCGAAATTCGATCTTCTGCCGCCCCAGGGTCTGAAACTCACGCCCCGCCACTATGCTTATTTGAAGATATCTGAAGGCTGCAACAATCGCTGCTCCTTCTGCATCATTCCTTCATTGCGCGGCGATCTCGTCAGCCGTCCCGCAGCAGGAGTGCTTTATGAAGCCGAACGGCTGGTCGGCGCCGGGGTGAAGGAGTTGCTGGTCATTTCCCAAGATACCAGCGCCTATGGCATCGACCTTAAATTTGCCGAAAGCAAATATCGCGGCCGTCAGGTGCGTGCCAAATTTGCCGATCTGGTGCGCGAGCTTGGCAATCTCGGCGCCTGGATCCGGCTTCACTACGTCTATCCATATCCTCATGTGGATGAGATCATCCCCTTGATGGCGGAGGGTAAAATTCTTCCCTATCTCGATATCCCCTTCCAGCACGCCTCGCCCCGCGTGCTGAAGGCGATGCGGCGTCCCGCCAATCAGGAAAAGGTCCTGGATCGCCTTGCGGCATGGCGGGGCATGTGTCCGGACCTGGCAGTCAGATCGACGTTCGTCGTCGGCTTTCCGGGCGAAACCGAGGCGGACTTCGCCTTCCTCCTCGAATGGATGGCAGAGGCCCAGCTGGAGCGTGTCGGCTGCTTCAAATACGAACCCGTGTCCGGCGCCAAGGCCAATGAGCTGGCAAATCCCGTGCCCGAAGAGGTCAAGGAAGAGCGCTGGCACCGTTTCATGCAAGCCCAGCAGAAAATCAGTGCGAATATTCTGAAAGCGAAGATCGGTCGCAAAACCGAGGTCCTCGTCGATCGCGTCGATGAAGATACCGGCCAGATCGTCGCGCGCACCCCATGGGATGCGCCCGAGATCGACGGCAACGTGCTTCTGGCCTATGCCCCGAACATACAGCCCGGCACATTGCTGCGCGTTCGCATAACAGGTGCCGCCGAATATGACCTTATCGCCGAACCCCTGAAGGCGGCAGCCTAGTGCCGCTCTTCACATTCATTCGACGGTTTGCGTGAACCAAGG
>JAICVE010000515.1 GCA_025935475.1 Nitrospira sp.
AGGGCTGGTTCAGAAATACCTCGGCTACACGCGGGAGCTATCCGGCCCCGGCGTAAAGCCGGTGCCGCCCTTTTTGTCGCTTCACGGGATCACCGACGACACTGTCACCCTTGCCCGTTGTGAGCGATCTCTCTCGTTATTTGCTAAGCTTAATCCCGCACCCAAAGTGCGCTGCGTTTCGATCGGCGCGGGAGTGCATACCTGGTCCTACACCGAAGCGGAGCTGCCGCAAGGCGTCGGCCCCGCAGTGGCCAAGATCTGGTACGATGCCATTATGAACGGATTCTACATGGTATAAACGTTACCGGGAGAATACCCATGGCAGATAAGAATCATCTCATCCTAACCGCCGTCGGACCGGATCAGGTCGGACTGGTGGAAAAAATTTCCGAATTTATTGCCCGCCACAGCTCCAACATCGAGGACAGCAAGATGGCTGTCTTCTGCGGGGAGTTCGCACTGATCATATTGATCAGCGGCGAGGGCGGTAACCTCCACAAGATCGCCAACCACTACCGCGAGCTGGAAATTGAGACTGGCTTGGCCATTGCAATCAAGACGCCCACATCCCGAAAGCCGGCGGAATCATTTCTGCCCTACACACTTACCGCGTCCTGTATGGACCATCCCGGCATCGTCTATCAGCTTAGCGGCATTTTGAGCAGCCTCGGCATCAACATCGAATCCATGGAAACAAAGACTTACGCTGCGCCGGTGAGCGGCACACCGATCTTTCGCTTGGAGGCCAATATTTCCATTCCCACCAGGATCAACATCAATTCTCTGCGGGAACGCTTCGCGGCGATTCAAAAGGAAGAAAACATCGACATTGAGCTTTCATTAGTGCACGGAGGCGCGACGAAGACGGCCTAAGGAAAGTTGCTTTCCTCTTACACAAAATCTGCCGGATCAAATATCGATTCCGTAAAACCGCTTGGCGTTGATCGCCAAGATCGCTTCCTTGTCGGTTGGCGATAAGTCCTCGCGCCCCAGCAGCTCATTGATTTCCCTCCTACAGGACTCGGCGCTAAAGCTTTCATGCGGGAAGTCGGTGGCAAACAGAAACGGCTCGTTGCCCGCTTCTTTCACGGCGAAGCCAAGGCCTCTGTCGTCGCAGTCGAAACCGACAAAAATTCGGCCGGCTTTGACATGTCTTCTAAAATATTCGCTGGCGGTCACGTCGGGCTTCGAGCTCGGCAAAAATTCTCCATCGACGTCCACTTGCAAGTGGTGCGGATAGGAACGATCCAACCGGTCCATGAAGAACGGGACCCATGTCGCCCCGCCTTCGAGAAAACCGACACGGAGCTTGGGAAAGCGATCGAAAACACCGTAAGACAACATACCGGCCGCCTGCGCCATAATGCCGAACGGATGACCCAAGGCGTGGACAGGATAGTAAACGCCGATGGTATCCATACCCAAATGATGCAGGCAGCCCACGTGCACCGCCAACGGACACCCGAGCTTTTCCGCCTCTTCATAAATGGGCCAATAGATCTTCGCTCCCAAGTGACCTTTAATACCTTCGCCGTTAGATGGCAGCATCGCGCCGACCATACCGAGCTCTTTGATCGCGCGGTACAGCTCATTGACCGCTGCTTGCGGATCTTGAATAGGAATCAACGCCATTCCTTTGATTCTCGAGCTCACATGGGTAAATTTTTCGTACAGCCAGTTGTTGTACGCCCG
>JAICVE010000161.1 GCA_025935475.1 Nitrospira sp.
CTGATGCTGCAGATCGTGTGAGACCATGCCCAAATGCTTCCGCACGTCCCAGACGTTCCACTGCGCCTCGCCGAAGAGCCGGATGGAGGTCTCGTCTTTCGGCACGGCGTGCACGTCGCCGGCCAGGAGCTTAAGAATAGTCGACTTTCCGGCCCCATTTGGGCCGAGGATGGCCGTATGCTGATCCGCCTCCAGCAGGAAAGAGAGATTGTCGAAGACACACGTATCTCCGCGGTAGACTTGTGCGTTTTTGATCTCGAGGATGCGGCCCTCGTCTGGAGGAGCGGGCATGCGGCGCGATTACAGCAATGCGGTGCGAGGCATCAGGCTTCGTGAGGCTCGGGATTGATCTTGGACACGGATGCCCGCTTGGGTTTCGAGGCTAACTGAGCTGAAGTACCTGCCAGCCGCGGCGTAGGAGTCCGCACATCCGCATTCTGCGCGCGATGGAGCAAGGCATGGTCCATGAGAACGAGCGCCATCATCGCTTCGGCAATGGGGGTGGCTCGAATCCCGACACAGGGATCATGCCGGCCATTCGTCTCGACCGTCACCGGATTCCCCTGCTTGTCGATCGAACGGCGGGACACCCGGATGCTCGAGGTCGGCTTGATGCCGATCGTCACGACAATGTCCTGGCCCGTGGAAATTCCGCCAAGAATGCCGCCCGCATGGTTGGTGACGAACCCTTCCGGCGTCAACTCATCGCCATGTTCGGACCCGCGCTGGGTGACCGACGCGACCCCTGAGCCGATTTCGACCGCTTTTACGGCATTGATGCTCATCATCGCGGCTGCCAGCTCCGCGTCGAGCTTGGCATAGACCGGAGCGCCCCATCCGACAGGGACATGTTCGGCCACCGTGGTGATCCTGGCGCCGACCGAGTCGCCGGCCTTCCGCAGGTCGTCCATGAACGATTCGAGCTTAGCCACGACGTCCTGATTCGCTGCAAAAAACGCATTGTCGCTGACGGCATCCCAGGATTTAAACGGAATCTCGTGCGGTCCCAGCTGACTGAGGTAGCCGTGAATGACGACGCCATGGGTCTCGCGGAGCCATTTCCTGGCAATCGCCGCAGCGGCAACCCGAACGGCGGTCTCCCGCGCGGACGCCCGGCCGCCGCCGCGGTGGTCGCGGATGCCATACTTTTGCCAGTAGGTGTAATCGGCATGGCCGGGCCGGAAGGTGTCGATGAGGTTTCCATAGTCTTTACCCCGCGCGTCTTCATTGCGGATCAACAACGCGATCGGTGTGCCAGTCGTCTTGCCTTCAAAGACGCCGGACAGGATTTCGACCCTGTCGGATTCCTGCCGCTGAGTCACGTGGCGGGAGGTGCCGGGTTTGCGGCGATCCAAATCCTGTTGAATCTCGTCGGAGGACAGCGCCAGACCGGGAGGGCAGCCATCGACGACGCACCCGATGGCCGGGCCGTGGCTTTCGCCGAAGGACGTCACGGTGAAGATGTGACCAAAGGTATTGCCGGCCATCAGGCAGACCTCTCCGGACGTTGAAAAATGGCGTTCAGCTTTGTTCTCGCATCGCTCAGAGGCTCGACGTACGCGAAAAAGTACGCCTCGCGCCCTCGCTCGCTGCGGCCTCGCTGACCGGCCTTTTTGAACATCCGGTTACTCAATCAAATCGAGCTTGATGCGTAGCTCCTTGAGTTGATCGGCGGCAACGGCTGACGGCGCGTCCGTCAGCGGGCACTGGGCACGCTGCGTTTTTGGAAACGCGATCACATCACGAATCGATTCAGCGCCGCCCAGCAGCATGATGAGACGGTCGAGGCCGAAGGCGATGCCGCCATGCGGGGGGGCCCCGTAATCCAAGGCCTCCAGCAGGAAACCGAACTTGGCCTGCGCCTGCTCCTTGCTGATCCCGAGCAGATCCAAAATCCGCAATTGCACGTCGCTTCGATGATTGCGGATGCTCCCGCCGCCGATCTCGTTGCCGTTGAGCACCATATCGTAGGCCTTGGCGCGGGCCCGCAGCGGCTCTGAGTCCAACAGCGGAAGATCCTCGTCGAGAGGGGCGGCAAACGGATTGTGCATAAAGATGTAGCGTTTCTCTTCTTGGGAATAGTCGAGCAGCGGGAAATCGGTGACCCACACGGGCTTCCAGGCCAACTTATCGATGAGGTTGAGCTCTTCGCCGAGCAACAGACGGAGCCGCCCCAGTACGTCATGGACCACCGCCGGAGTATCCGCACCGAACAACACCAGATCACCAGGGCTGGCTTCGGGCAAGGCGCGAGCAAATGCTTTGGCATCAAGAAATTTTGCAATGACCGAATCCAGCTGGCCGTCGGCCGCGATTTTGAGCCAGGCGAGTCCCTTGGCTCCAAAGCTTCTGGCCGTTTCGCCCAACGCATCGATTCGGCTTCGGGCGATGCTCTGACCGCCCTTCACGATCAGCGCCTTGACGATTTTCCCCTTCCCTGCCGCCTCTCGAAACACCTTGAACTCGCTCGTCGCCCCGAACGCGGTAACGTCATAGAGGGGCATCTCAAAACGTAGGTCCGGCTTGTCCGAACCATAGCGCCCTATGGCGTCGGCATAGGTGATTCGTGGAAAGGGGGTCGGGAGTTGAACGCCGCCGGCTTC
Source organism: Nitrospira sp. (assembly GCA_025935475.1). Lineage (GTDB taxonomy): Bacteria > Nitrospirota > Nitrospiria > Nitrospirales > Nitrospiraceae > Nitrospira_C. The sequence continues at coordinate 2,604 of JAICVE010000161.1, forward strand.
GCGAAACACCGTCACGATCATTCGCTCCATTACACTCATGACCTGTTCGCGATCGACGAAGGACATTTCGAGATCGATCTGGGTAAACTCCGGCTGGCGATCATTGCGCAGGTCTTCGTCCCGGAAGCAGCGGGCAATCTGGTAATACCGGTCCACGCCGCTCACCATCAGCACCTGCTTGAAGAGCTGCGGCGATTGGGGAAGGGCAAAGAACTGGCCCGGATTCACGCGGCTTGGGACGAGATAGTCCCTTGCGCCTTCCGGCGTGCTTTTCGTGAGAATCGGTGTCTCGACTTCCAGAAACCCCTCTCGGTTGAGGAAGGCGTGAACGGCCTGCACGATGTTGTGCCGCAAACTCAATAGCCGTTGCATCTTGGGCCGGCGAAGATCGAGATAGCGGTACTTCAACCGAATCCCTTCCGTCACCGAGGCATCGTCCTCGATGACGAACGGCGGTGTCTTCGCCTCATTCAAAATCTCCACGGCATCCACAAACACTTCGATGTCGCCGGTCGACAGATGAGGGTTCTTGGAGTCCTCGGGGCGCGCCATGACCTGGCCCGTGACGGAGACGACACACTCGCTCCGCAGCGTGTGGGCGGACTTGTGGACTTCCCGGTTCCGTTCGGCGTTGAACACGACCTGGGTAATGCCCGTCCGGTCTCGAAGATCGATGAACATCACCATGCCGTGGTCGCGACGGCCCTGCACCCACCCCTGCAAGACCACGGTCTGGCCGACATGCGTCTTGTTCAACTCTCCGCATCGATGCGTTCTGCTTTTCACGTCACGCTCGCTTTCGTGTCAACGACCACGCCCCTCGCCGACGTTGGCTCTTGTTCTTTTTCGCTCGCGCCCATCCCTCCCGCCTTGCCGGCCGTGCGGGAGTCACCGCCACCGATTCCTCGGCCAGCGCCACCCGTTCCTCCACCAACCGGCGCAGCGTATTGGCTTCGCGATCGGTCAAAAAACGGAATTCACCCGGCAGCAAATCACCGAGCGACAGCGATCCCATCCGGATCCGCAGGAGCTTGATCACCGGATGTCCGACCACTTCCAGCATCCGCTTGACTTGATGTTTGCGCCCTTCACGGATCGTAATTTCCAGCCAGGAATTCGCCTCGACCTTCCGGACCTTCTTGACCTGCGCCGGACTCGTCATGCCGTCTTCGAGTCTCACACCCTGCTCCAGGCTTCTGATCTCGTCGTCAGTCAGGACACCCTTCACCTTGATCAGGTATGTCTTGGGCACGTGATACCGCGGGTGAAGCATCGCCTGAGCGAGCTCGCCGTTGTTGGTCAAGAGCATCAGCCCTTCACTGTCGAAATCCAGCCGGCCGACGGGGAACACCCGCACCGAAACGCCTCGCAGATAATCCTTGACCGTCGTCCGTCCCCCCGGATCGTCCAGGGTGGAAACGACGTTCTTGGGTTTGTTCAACATCAAATAGACGAACGGCTGCGGCGCACTCAAGTGTTTGCCGTCGACCTTGACGTGATCCCGTTCGGGATCGACCTTGGTCCCCAATTCCGTGACCGTCGTGCCGTTCACCATGACACGACCGGCCGTAATCAAGGCTTCAGCCTTGCGCCGCGACGCAAGGCCGGTTCCGGCGATCAATTTTTGCAGTCTGACTTCCATGTCTCAGTATTACTCCCACTCAATGGTGCTCGGTGGCTTGGAGCTGATATCGTAGACGACACGATTCACGCCCTTGACCTCGTTAATGATGCGATTGGACATGCGCCCCAACACATCGGGGGGAATCTTTGCCCAGTCCGCTGTCATGCCATCCAAGCTCGTCACGGCACGGATGGCCACCACGTGCTCATACGTTCGCTGATCCCCCATCACACCGACCGTCCGAACCGGCAGCAAGACCGCGAACGCCTGCCAGATATCCCGATACAGGCCGGCGCTTCGTATTTCTTGGTCCACGATGGTTTCCGCGGCGCGCAAGATGGCCAGGCGCTCTTTCGTCACCGATCCCAGCACCCGAATGGCAAGGCCAGGCCCGGGAAACGGCTGCCGCCAGATGATGTCGTCCGGCAATCCCAGCTCTGTTCCAAGCACGCGCACCTCGTCCTTGAACAGTTCTCGGAGGGGTTCGATCAGCTTCAGCCTCATGCGGGCCGGCAACCCACCGACGTTGTGATGCGTCTTGATGGTCGCCGACGGCCCCTTGAAGCTCACGCTCTCGATGACATCCGGGTACAACGTCCCCTGGACCAAATGCTTGATGCCCTTCAACCTCTTCGCTTCGGCTTCAAAATTCTTGATAAAGAGACGTCCGATGTTCTTGCGTTTCCGCTCAGGGTCGGTGACGCCCTTCAATCCGGCTAGAAACTGCTCGGTCCGATCGAGGATCCGGAGATTCAGATGCAATTGAGAGGCAAACATCTTTTGGACCTGGTCACGCTCACCTGCCCGCAACACGCCGTTGTCGACGAAGACGCAGATCAGCTGATCGCCGATGGCGCGGTGGGTGAGGGCTGCCGCCACCGAGGAATCGACGCCTCCGCTCAAGGCACAGATGACGCGCTCCTGACCGACCTGTTCCCGGATCTGTTTCACCGCCGTTTCCACATAGGACTGCATGGTCCACGTCGGTTTGCACCCGCAGATGTGATACACGAAGTTTCGGAGCAGCTGAGCGCCGTCCGGCGTATGGGCAACTTCGGGATGGAACTGCAGGCAGTAGATCCGGCGCTTGCCATCGTCCTGCTTCATGGCCGCCACCGGAGAATTGCTCGTGCGGGCGATGGACCGGAATCCTGGAGGCATCCGTTCGATCCGGTCGCCGTGCGACATCCAGACGTCGGTGGAGCCGCCCTTCCCGATACCGGCAAAGAGATCGCCGTCGTCGTCGATCGTCAGCTCCGCACGGCCATATTCCCGATGCTTGGACTTTGCCACCTCGCCGCCGGACAAATGCGTGACGAGTTGCATGCCATAACAGATGCCCAGGACCGGGATGCCCTGCTCAAAGAGCTCTTTTGAAACGCTGGGCGCCTTCTTCTCATAGACACTTGAAGGGCCGCCGGACAAGACAATGCCCTGCGGGCGGTAGGCCAGCACGGTCGCCAACGGCACGGTGCAGGGAAGGATTTGCGAATAGACCTGCGCTTCACGAATGCGTCGGGCGATGAGCTGCGTGTACTGGGACCCGAAATCCAGGACCAGAATTCTGTCGTGCCAGAGTTCCATGAGATTCGCTTTCAACCAGTTAGTTGTGTGCGGTCAGCAGCGTGACACCAACAGCGGGCCAATGACGAGTTCTGATTGGGGAAGGGCTGATAACCGACGGATGAACGCTGATGGCGTTATTCCCAATCCATGCGATAGTTCGGCGCTTCTTTGGTAATGATGACGTCGTGCACATGGCTTTCGCGGAGTCCTGCGACCGTCTGGCGGATGAACGTCGCATTCTTTTGGAGTTCGGGAATCGTCTTGCATCCGCAATACCCCATTCCGGACTTGAGCCCTCCGACGAGCTGGTAGATGACCGCCGACAAGGGTCCCTTGTACGGCACGCGTCCTTCGATGCCTTCCGGCACGAGCTTTTGGGGCGGACGGCCGCTCTGGCCATACCGATCGCCACCGCCTCGTTCCATGGCGCCGATCGATCCCATGCCTCGGTACACCTTGTACGTTCTCGCCTGGTAAAGCACGGTCTCTCCGGGGGATTCCTCTGTCCCGGCGAGTAATCCGCCCAACATGACCACGGAGGCCCCGGCCCCCAGCGCTTTGCTGATATCGCCCGAAAACTTGATGCCCCCATCCGCCACAATCGGAACTCTGCTGCCTTCGAGAACCTTGGCGCAATCGGCAATCGCGGTCAGTTGCGGCATCCCTGAACCAGATACGATGCGCGTGGTACAAATTGACCCGGGTCCCACCCCGACCTTGACCGCATCGACACCGGCGTTCAGCAAATCTTTGGCCGCCTCCGCA
>JAICVE010000032.1 GCA_025935475.1 Nitrospira sp.
GGCCTAATGGACAATTTCCTGCAGCCGCTACTGGTCGGCTCAGGAGCGGATTTGCCCGTCCTCTTTCTCTTCTTTGCGACCATAGGCGGTCTTGCCTACTTTGGTTTCATCGGATTGTTAGTGGGCCCGATGCTGCTCGGGATTGCGATCGCCACCTTCAAGATCTATCGAGAGAACTATCAAGCCCCGACTAGTCAACTGGTGACACCCGAAGCAGCCGTTCGGATCGATTCCGCCCTCAAATAACGCTGAGCTGGCCATCGGAAGTCATTTGACCTGCCATTTGTGAGTTCTCTTCCTTTCAAGAAACTCATGATGAAGCAAGCTGTTAGACCGTCCTGCCACCACACGGCTACCGGTTATGAATCATACATGAGGCTAACGGAAGGCAATGGAGATCCATCATCCAAGTACGATGCGAATGTGGTGGTCGCCGGCGGCAACGAGCGGAATATTGTCGCGACCTATCAATGGCGCACCATCCAGTTCGGTCACCGTCACGCCACGGGTCGCATTGCGGGGATTCTCCACCGTAATGTCATAGACCGCCGAATGATACCGGAAACGAATAGAATACCCCGGCCAGTCGCGCGGAATGCAAGGATCGATGGAGAGGGTGGAGCCGCGCAAGCGGAAGCCGAGCATCCATTCGACACCGGCTCGATAGAGCCAGCCCGCCGAACCGCTGTACCAGGTCCATCCCCCGCAGCCGGCATGCGGAGAGTCGCTATACACGTCACCTGCTATGACGTATGGCTCGACCTTGTACCGTTGGACCTTCGATCGCGAGGAGACGCGATGAATAGGATTGAGCATGCGAAATAACTCGCCGGCCTTGTCGCCATCACCCATTGCCACGAATGCCAGCACGGTCCAGACGGCCGCGTGGGTATATTGGCCTCCATTTTCACGAATGCCCGGCACGTAGCCTTTGATATAGCCAGGATCCCGCGGCATACGGTCGAACGGTGGAGTCAGGAGGAGAATGAGTCCGTCCCGCCGGTTCACAAGATGCTGCTCCACTGCAGCCATGGCACGCGCTCCGCGGCCCGGGTCTGCAGCGCCGCTGATTATTCCCCAGGACTGCGCAATGGAATCGATGCGGCACTCCGGGTCTGCAGCGGAACCGAGTGGCGTACCGTCATCAAAGTACGCGCGGCGGTACCATTCTCCATCCCAGCCGTCCCGCTCGATCGCAGCCTTCAACGCACTCACGTGGAGCCGCCACGTTTCTGCACGAACATGTTCTCCGCGCTGGGCCGCCACCTTGGCGAACTCCCAGAGCACCGTATGCAGAAACCAGGCGAGCCAGACGCTTTCACCCCTCCCCTGCTGACCGACACGATTCATCCCGTCATTCCAATCTCCGGTGCCCATGAGTGGAAGGCCGTGACTTCCAACGGCAAGGCTTCGGTCCAACGCGCGCGCGCAATGCTCAAAGAGGGTTGCGCGCATCTCGGACACTCGCGGCTCAAAATACAATTCATGTTGGCCTTCCGCCAAAGCCGGCCCCTCAAGAAAGGGCACCATTTCATCCAGCAGGGCCGTATCGGCAGTGACTTCAAGGAACTGGATGACTGCATACGGCAGCCAGAGCAGATCGTCGGAGATGCGGGTCCGCACACCGCGTCCGGATGGAGGATGCCACCAGTGCTGAACATCACCCTCCGTGAACTGGCGCGCAGCGGCCCTCAACAGATGCTCGCGTGTGACATCGCGGGCCGAGACGCTGAGGGCCATCACGTCCTGGAGTTGATCACGAAACCCATAGGCTCCGCTCAGCTGATAAAACGCCGCGCGTGCCCAAACCCGGCAAACCAGCGTCTGATAGAGCACCCAGCGATTCAACAATACGTCCATCGCCCGCTCCGGCGTCCGGATCTCAACGGCACCCAGCACGTCGTCCCAACGGCGAATGACTTCGTGCAAGAGCGCGTTCACATCGGCACTACGGTACCGGTTGAGCAACCGCCGCGCCTGTTCCCTTCCCTCGGCCTGTCCAAGAAACCAGACAATTTCCGCACGTTCGCCTGCTTGCAACTCAATAGACAGCTGCAACGCGGCACAGGGGTCGAGGCCGGCGCCCACCTTCCTGGACAACGCACCTCCAAGTTGAAGCGCCAGAGGACGCTCGGGAGTCCGATTGCGACCCAGGAATTCTGTGCGATCAGCTGTCCACGAGGTTTGCTTTCCAGCAAGATCAACAAAGGCGATGCGCCCACGAAACTCGCCGCCCAGCACACTACGCGCGAAGAGCGCCCCGGTCTCTGCATCGATCTCCGTAATGATGTACGGCGTGGAGTCACCACGCGAGTTCCCCAGGACCCACTCGGCATAGGCCGTGACAGAAAGGCGACGCGAGCGGCCGGACGCATTCTGTAGCGTGAGCCGAGAGATCTTGATCGGATCTTCAGGCGGCACAAACTGCAACAATTCGACCAGGATCCCATGTGAACCATGATGGAACCGGCTATAGCCCTGTCCATGGCAAGCCACATAGGGCGCTGGGTCGCGAATCGGCAGCGCCGTGGGACTCCAGATTTCCTCGGAATCGTCGTCTCGGATATAGAACATTTCTCCGGACGGATCGGTCACCGGATCGTTCGACCAAGGCGTCAGCTGATTTTCGTGGCTGTTCAGTGACCAGGTGAACCCAGACCCGGATTCCGATACGAGAAACCCGAACGATGGATTCGCAATGACGTTCACCCAGGGCTGCGGGGTCCGGAGACCTTCGCTGAGGATCGTGACATATTCGCGGCCATCGTCCGCGAAACCGCCTAGGCCGTTAAAGAATTCGAGTTCTCGTTCAGGCAACGGCACATCCAGGCGTCTGCTCCTGCTCGGTGACGGCAGATTCGGCGGCGGCGTACTGGGCCTGCGCTGTAATCGAGTCACCTGCTCCGCCAAAGTGCCCCGCCGGCTCAGCAGGACGACCCTGGCGATCTGCTGCAGCAGCATCCGATCTTGTGCGGAGAGCAGGTCGGCCCGCAGGAGATAGATACTGCCCCGCGCGCCGGCGATGTTGGGCAAAAGGCGCAACCGGCTGCCGCGCACGAGCGCCTCCAGGGAGCCTTGCAGATCCTGCTCGTAGGACGCCGGCTTTTCATTCAGGATGATCACGTCGGCGGATAATTGTTTGATTCGCCAATATTCATGTGCCCGCAACAATTGACGGGCCGTGTCGACGTCCTCTGCTTTATCGATGCACGCCAGCACGATGGGAAGATCGCCCGAGATTCCATGTGCCCACAATGCCGTACGTTCCACTGTGCTGTGACCGAGTGTCTCGGAAGAGGGACGCAGCGATGCATCGGGGTACAGCACCGCATTGGCCAGTCGCTGGAACAGCTGGGCTTCCTCAGTCCCGATTCCAAGGTGATGGAGTTGGACTTGTGTCTGCGTCCAGGCCAGCGAGCAGGCACGTTCAAACACTCGCGGGTCGCTGTACTTGTCGGCCAGATCCAACACCTGATCGCGGGTCTGGCCGACGATGGTCGAAAACACAACGCGTACAGTCTCGCCGGCGAGTACTCGCACCGTGCGGCGCAAGCTCATCACTGGGTCGAGCACGGACCCGACGGTATTCGAGAGCGGCCGCCCATCGATCATTGAGACAGCGGTACGGACATGGCGCCCGCGTCCGAGAAAGCGGGCGCGATCCGTTTCATATTGCAACTCACCCACGGTGTCACCTTCGACGACCACCACCTGGGCCACCCACACCATCGATTCGGCGTCCGACCGTCTGCGGCGCGTGGCGAGCAGCGCGCCAGTCTCCGGTACGAATTCCGTCTGGACAAACAGATTCGCAAAGGCCGGATGGGCCACATCCGCAGCTTGTGGAGTCAGGGACAACTCAGCATAGGAGGTGATGGCGACGTCTCGCGCCTCTGCGCCCGCATTGGTCACAGAGATGCGCCGTACTTCGGCATCATCTTCGGACGACACCACAACCTCGAGCGTCGTGCTCCATTCGCCATCCCGCCGGATAATTTCCGCTCGTTCTTCAGAAAAGGACACCTCATAGTCATCGGCTTCGACGCCACTGGGCTGATACCCGGCCGACCACACGGACCCGGTGTGCGTATCGCGAAGAAAAATATAGGAACCCCAGCAGTCCCGTGTGGCATCCTCGCGCCAACGCGTGACGGCTATATCCCGCCAGCGGCTGTACCCCGACCCGGCCACGGTCAGCATAACGGCATACCGACCGTTGGACAGCAAATGTGTCCGCGGGGTCGCCTCATGTGGAGAGGTGAATCGCCGCAACACCGGCGGAATGAGGTCGCGGATTTGCGCTGCGGCAGAGACTTCCTCCGCACGTGGCCGCGCCACCGGCACGTCGCGCGGCGTACGTTCCTGGAGCAGGAGTTCGGTGGCCCTCACCATCGGCTCGGCGTGGAAACGGCTCCTCATCACCCCATCGTTCAGGACATTCGCGATCGCGACCAACGACATGCCCTGGTGATGTGACATATAGGCCTTCACAATGGCGACGTCTTTTCCTTCGGGCACCCGTGTGCCGGTGTAATCCAGCGCCTCATAAAACCCATAGGATCCCCTGCCGCCGACCTCGGCGAGGCTGGCAAAGTCTTGCGTCGCGGCCGCGGGATCGATCATGGCCGCGAGTGCAGCGGCGTATGGCGCGACGACGACATCGTCGATGAGGCCGCGCTTGAGTCCTAGCCCCGGCACACCAAAGCTGGAGTATTGGTATGTCAGGTCGAGGTCGCGCGCGTTATAGGCCGACTCCGAGACGCCCCAGGGCACTCGGCGTTCTGCACCGTATTGAATCTGCCGACGGACGATCAGCTCATACGTCCGGCTCAGCAAACTGCCTGCCGGAAAACGCATCACCAAGGCCGGCATGAGGTATTCGAAGATGGAACCGGACCATGAAATCAAGGCCGAACCATTTTCCACGGGCGTCAGCGCACGGCCCAGGTGAAACCAGTGCGATGACGGCACGTCGCCCTTGGCGATGGCCATGAAGCTTGCCAGCCGGGCTTCCGACGCAAGCAAATCGTAGCAGTTGGCTTCCAAGCTGTTCTCGGTTACGCGGTAGCCGATGGACAATAGCTTACGCGTCGGATCGAAGAGAAACGTGAAATCCATGGCGCGAACCATCCGCTCTGCGGTCTGCGTGATGGCTGTGAGACGGCGGATGAGTGCGGCGGCATCCACAACTGATTGCCGTATGGCATCAGCCAGCAGGGCGATCCTTGTCAAACTGGGACGATTCTGTGACGGATGGCTGAGCGAGTCTTCTCGCAAACGATCGAGCGCACGAAGCGCGGCCGCGCAACGTTCAGGGACCGTCGCCAGCGTGGGAACGGGATGAAAGAACGGCGCGATGGTCGCCCACTCAGGCACCGGCCCGCCCGGACGGTCGAACATGCCAGCAAGGTCTTTCCTACTCAATCGGACCCATGGAAGCGACAGCTCCATGTCTCGGAGATGGCTCTCGACACACGATCGAACCGCATCGGCCCAGATGCGCAACTCGCTATCGGGCCCATCTGCGCGCTCTTGCGCCAGCGCCTGCGCCATGTCTGCGATGGTATGGGACGACGCGGTCAGTTGGGCAAAGCGGGTGGTCCAGCCGGCGGCATCGACCGGCCGCGACAGCAGCGACGTGCCCAGCACATCGACCGCCTGACTGAGCTGTTTCCGCGTGACAGTATGCGTCTCTTGCTGGTCCGGAATATCGGCAAGAGCTTCGCGTAGCAACACAATGGCATCGTCGATTCCAGCAAGCAGGTCGCCATCGACGTGGGATTGTTGAATCAATTCACGGCATCCGTTCCCCAGAGCCACCAAATGTCCCGCGAGATTGCCGCTGTCCACGGAGGACACATACTTTGGATCCAACGGATGGAGAGTGCGCGTGTCGTACCAGTTATAGAAGTGCCCGCGAAACAGCACGAGTCGGTCCATGGTTTTCAGCGTCGCTTCCAACCGTTCGCTTGCCTCCAGCGTGCCCAGCCAACCAAGGTCACGGGCAACCAAGGTAGACAGCAGATAGAGCCCCAGATTGGTCGGCGACGTTCGATGGGCCACGACGGCTTTGGGATCTTCTTGAAAGTTATCGGGTGGCAGCGCATGGTCTTCCGGTGACACGAACGTCTCGAAGAATCGCCAGGTCCGGCGTGCAATCAATCGCAGCGTCCGGGCATCGCCTGGCGAGACCGGTCCGGCCCCGGTGAGCCGTAACGGCAAGCTGACCCAGCGTGCAACGGCCGGAGAGGCCACCCAGAGTAGGATGAACGGGGCCGCGGCTGTCCAGGACTCGTACGACCCGAACACCGCAACTCCACAAGCAGCTGCGACCGCGAGAACGATGCCGCCTCCCATGCGTCGATACATCCCCGCCAGTTTGTGGGTGTAGGCATCCTCGGCCTGTGCCGCGGTCACCCACTCCAACAAGTGAGCCCGCGTGATGAGGAGACGAACGAGGGTACGAAGAATCGCGTCCGACATGAGCCAGGTCTGGTATGCGAGGAAGGTCACCGTTAAGGCGATCTGAGTCGCGGCCAACTTCAAATCGGCGATGACTCCACGAGTATGGCTGCGCAAGGCAATGCCGCGCCGGCGTGGATAGAGTCCAAGGACGAAAGACAAAAGCGACGGAATCGCAATCGTGGCAAGAATAAACCCGGACCAGACCCAGGCCGATCCCTCCGGTAATAGCCACCCGACGATCAAGGTCAGAAACGCGGCGGGGGCCGACAGGGTGCGGCGGAGGTTGTCGAGGATCTTCCAACGGCCGATCGCGGGAATGACCACCGCGCGACGCGGCTCAGATCGGGCATGTCCGCGTCCGAAAATCCAGGGCAGCAGCTGCCAATCACCGCGTGCCCATCGATGGTGCCTGGCTGCCGCGGCCTCATAATGGGAGGGAAAGGCTTCGAACAGTTCGATATCGGTGGCTAGAGCTGCGCGAGCGAAGAGCCCTTCAAAGAGATCGTGACTGAGCATCGAATTGTCCGGCACCTTGTCCGCCAACGCCGCCTCGAAGGCATCGATCTCGTAAATGCCTTTGCCGGTGTAGGACCCTTCTCGAAACAAATCCTGGTACACATCCGACACGGCCGAGGCGTAGGGATCGATCCCGCTAGGACCGGAGAAGGTCTCTTGAAAACCTGAGCCCTCACCATTGGTCGGTAGTGACGGCGTAATCCGTGGCTGCACCACTCCATACCCTTCAACTACTCGTCCGGTGAGACGGTCAAACCGAGGCCGGTTTAGAGGATGGGCCATGGTGCCGATCAACCGGCGCGCGGCTCCGCGCGGCAACCGCGTGTCTGCATCAAGCGTAAGGACGTACCGGACAGAAGGAATAGACTCGAGCAGATGCCCGCCGACAGATAAAAACGTCGTGCTTGTCGAGCCGCGAAGCAGTTGATTCAACTCATGCAGCTTCCCTCGCTTACGTTCCCACCCCATCCATGTATGCTCGGACGCGTTCCAGACACGTTTGCGATGAAACAACACGAACCGCGACCCACCGCCGGATTGGGGGCCGTACCGCTTATTCAGGCGCGCGATACCCTCCACTGCAGCGTTCAACAGTTCGGCGTCTCCCGGCATGCTTTCGCTCGAGGCGTCTCTCCAGTCTGAGAGCAGGGCAAAGCGCAGGTCATCATCCGAATTCGCCAGATAATGAACTTCCAGTCGTTCGACTTGCTCGTCGATGCCCTGTAGGTTCGTGAGTAATGTGGGCACCACCACGATCGTTCGTAATTCTTTGGGAATGCCGTCCCGTAGTTCCATCCGCGGCAATGGTCGCGGTTTGAGGATTGCCATCACCGTACGATTGATGAGCGCCATGGCGAGATCGGACGCCGGTACAAGTGCGAGAAGGGAGAGCACCGCGAGGCCCGCGGTTGAGACGTTGACTGAAACGGCATGCCACAGCGGCAAGGCCGTGACGATGGCGGTCCCCACTGCGAGCGATCCCAGATATCCCGGTGCCGAAGCCCGGACATACCAACGCAGGAGCCGGCGTTTCCACGACACTCTGTACCCGAGTTCGCGTTCAAACGCTCGGCGACCTTGAGAAATCAGGTAATAGCCAGGATCCATGTGCCGCTCCCGCTCCGGCTGTCCATTCGCATGCGGCTCCCCCGCAGCCCGTCTGGCGCGGTCCACGACTCGTTCGGTTACGTCGATTTCGGAGAACCCCGTCCCGCGAGAGAGATCCTCGATGGCATGGCGATACGTGTCCCGGGTGACAAAATCCATCTCGGCATAGCGGGGGTTGCGCTGCAGAATCGTATCGACCGGGCTGACATTCTCGAAAAACACCGCCCAGTCAAACGCAGAAGTTAACCGCATGCTGGTGATAATATTGCGCACGGTAACGCTCATGGCGGCTTGTTGCTGATGCTCGGCATGCACGATCTCATCGGCGTTGGTGCCCTGGGCGGCAAGACGTTGGTCAAGCCATAACAAGATGGGACGCACCTTCGGGTCCAGATCACGCAATCGCTGACTCAACTGCACGGCAAACGCCGTTGCCAACGGCCTGTGCTCGAAGCGGCGGAGGGCCGTGGCCGAAGGTTCCACAGCCAATGCCCCCGTGCCCAGCAGACCGTCCGCGAGTTCGTCGGCTTCCAGTCGGGCAACGCGGCTGTGAACGATCCGTTCGGACAGTCTGCGAAGGTTCTCGACCAGGACGATGCGCAGCGAAATGGCTACCGCCCACAATTCCCCGATCGTCAGCGGCTGCACGCGCTGATAGGCCATCACAAAGCGGCGCAGCATGTCAGGGTCGAATCGACTATCCGTGTGCGCGACGAATGCCCAAGCGACTCCGAACACCCGTGGATAATTCTGCAGGTGGCCCGATGCAAGTTTGGGCAATTGTCTGTAGTAGCCGGGAGGCAGGTCGTCGATGATCTCACGAAGCTGTTCATCCACGATGTGAAAGTTGTCGACCAACCATTCGGCCGCAGGGGTAATCGTCTTCTCTTCCCGAATCGCGCGGGCGATGGTCCGGTAGGACTCCACCAATACCCGTCCGTTCTCGAGGACCCGTGGCGTGAGTAAGCGGCCCCGCCGTAAGTCGCCGGTAATGATCTGGGCAGCCGCGAGACTTTCCGCGTGCTGCTCGAGCCGCTCGATGCCGAAAAGCTCTGCCCGAATCGGTTCTTCCAACTCTGGATCAAGGGTCGTAGATGAACGGACCATCTGCCTAGGCTCCGGATTAACCTCGGATTCGACTCACACCATCAACTGCAAACAAGCGTCTGACAAGGAAGCCGTTGCAGGAGACGGCGTGAACGATGATCTGCTGAAGCAAGGCCACTAGAACTCACCGCCGGTCGACCATGGCCACCGCTCAGACAGCACAGGAATTCCGGGCCCACGGCATGCCAGGACAACGTACCGGCGAGGTCTGATCCCACTTGCACAGTGAGGGGCGCGGGAAGGCAAGAGAAGGCGCGAACAAAGGCAGTCAGCGCGGCTGAAACATCGCGACTATCTTTAAAGATCCGGAAGAAAACGTCCAAGGTGTAGCTTCCAACGTAGCGAGAAGATGGCACCACCACGATCTCATCAGCTCTCCCTGACAGTGAGCCCTCGACGATTCACCACGAGGCGCACTTGACGGTTCCTGCTCAAACGACCGAGTTCACGGAAAATCTGATTCCACGTGAAGTCCGGGAAATTGCCGACCACGTCCTCAATTCGACAGCCAGGCGCCCCAGATACAGCTTCCAGGATTCGCTCAGTAAGCGTGGGTTCGAGTTTCACGGCATTGTGTCCCCTTCGTCGGCCTGCGATAAAGCGCTTCGTCAGATTCGAGCTTCTTCGATGTATGATTTTCCCCGGCATCGGGGGCCTCTCGACGATCGGTGAAGGCTCTGCCGTATCAATTACGCAGGGCGCGTGACGCCAGCCGTTGTCTTCCCATTCCCAGTTCAGCGAATCCAATAGCCTCAGCATGCGCCCGCACATGAGTCAGGAGCGCCTTCGTCACCGCTTCCTCATCCAGATTCTTGGCCCCCTGTTCAATCGTGTAGGGCAGCTCCGTCTTCCATATCAATGTCCCTGAGTCGGTCACCAGCAGATATAGTCTCCTGGAGGAACTCTCCTTCATCCCCACAAAAGTCTTCGTCGGTTCTTGACTGGCGACGTTCCCGTTCAGTACGTAGTCCACCTGTGCCGCATCGGCCGGGCTCTCGATACGAAGATCGGTCATTTCTCGAAGCACAACGGTCCATCGCTCGGCCATTGCCGGATCACCGACGAACGGCATCACGGCGATGCTCTTCACCACTCCCAGCTGCTGCCGCTCTTGCGGTTCGACCACCCACGTATTCTCGAAGGGTTGGAACTCAATCTCGCTGGTCCGGCTCATATCAACTCCGACTGCACCCAGCCACACCATGGCCAAGCAACCTTGCAGGGCTAGGGCTGCGAGCAATAGAAGCCCTAAGACGAAGGCATGGTGGACGCGTGTCATACGGAAAGGCATGGATGACCAATTGTGCGGAGTTTGAAGTGATATGTACCAGGCAAGACAGCTCCTGGTCTGGTCAAAATTGCTCACTTTTGAGGAACTCAGAACAGGAAAGGCATCGAGACATGTACCCGTTGTTCATTCCTCGCCGAGCGGAAGTCAGTCCGCAGGAAGTGAACCCCCTCCATCGGAGATATCTTCGCCCACGAGACTAAGCCGGTGAATCGAGAGGCCATCGAGCGACGCCTCGAACGCCGCCTTGAACTTCCGGTAGTGTATCCTCGCGTACGGCACGACGGCTTGCCATAACTCGCTATCGGCCAATGCCCGCAGAGCCTCCGGTGTAGCGTTCTTCAAATGCTCGAAATTGATGATGATGTCGAGTCTTGCACGCTTTGCCGCCTCTTTGATTCGCTTAACCAGTTCTTGCGTATTCGCATGATCCAGAGTCCCCTCGAGATCCACGAACAGGGCCGCGAATTGGTCATGCCGTTTTGTCTTTATGCTCAGCCAGCGAGCCTCGGCCGGGGTGGTGTGCTGGTCCTGTTTCTCTTTCATCACGTGCAAGGCATTCGGAATCAGGGAGGCGACTTGTAATGTCGGCAGTTTTGCTTGCAATGTCTTGAGTGCCGTCGCGACCAGGGATAAAGACCCTGGAGGACATGATCGTTTGACCAGCTTGCGAAACTCTCGATTCATGATCAGTCGGGGAACGAACCGCTGGCTGGTGCCTGAGAGCCGTTTCCAGATGGAGGAAAGTGAATAGAACTGATGGTTGGCCCAATAGAATCCTTCTTGCAGCTGCTCCGGGGTCATGCGACTGGGTCGATAGACGACATGCTTCCCGTCATATTTGGCCCAGTCGCGATCAAAAATTCGGCCGGCCGAATTGTAGCGATCGAAGAGTGCCGTCCCCGGCAAGGGCGTGAGGACGTTGAAATAAGCCAATTCCACTTGGTTCTTGGTGAGAAACCCCACGGCTCGTTCGAACACCGATTCGTCGTCGTGATCGAACCCGAAGACAATCCCTGGATTCACCATGATGCCGTGATCATGAAACATCTTGATCTCTTGTGAGAACTTCTCCACTCGATTGAACGGCTTATTGGTTTCTGCTAAGGCGCCTTCATCGAGTGATTCCATTCCGACGAACACCGACACACAACCGCTCTCCGCTGCCAGCTTGACCATCTCCTCGTCGTCACCCAAAAACAACGTCGATTGACAGCCCCATTTGATGTTCAAGGGTTTCAGAGCGGCCCACAGTTCACGGCAGTAGGCCCGGTTGCTGTTGTGGAGGTCATCCACAAAGGCCACAATGCTGCCGTCTTCGATACCCAACCGGATGCGCAATCCAGTCAGAAAGGCATTCCAGAGGGTGTCATTCGACATGCGGTCCACCAGTTCTCCGCAGACCCACCGCTTCACCTGAGTGAGTTCCTTGATGACCTCCTCGACCGGCCGGCGCCGGGTGGTTTTGCCGTTGAAGGGGGACACGCTGCAGAATTCGCAATCGAAATGGCAGCCGCGCGTTGTGAAACTGCACTGGCGGGTCATGTAAGCATCGGGACTCAACAGTTCCACACGCGGACTTTTGTAATGGTCCAGCGCGGGAAATGCTGTCATCTTGTATGTGCGCTGCAGTGCCCCAGCCATGAAGTCGGCGATCACCTCGGGCCACAGGTCTTCGGCCTCACCGCACACTACCGCGTCACAGAACTGCAACGCCTCTTCCGGACAATAGGTGGGATGGACGCCGCCCAACACAACCTTCTTCCCTCGCTTCCTGAACTCCGTGGCAATCTCGTAAGCGCGTGGAGCGTAACAGGTCATCACGGAGATTCCCACGAGGTCACAGGGATGATCGAAATTGACATCCTGGACAGCTTCGTCCACGAGATCGACGGACCAGGACTCAGGCGTGTAGGCGGCGATGACCGGCAAACTCAGTTTTGGAAACCATACGGCCCGACGCTCCGATGCCGTGAGGTGATAGGGATTGTTTCGAGGATAGGGGTCCACCAAGAGCAAACGTCGTGATGGTGATCTCTCCGTTGATTGAGCTGGTCGTACTGGTTGAATAAGATTCATCACCCCTCCTGCCCATGAGGACACGCGTCCACGGAGGACGCACCGCCTTGGGGCTGAAAGCTCGGCCTATGAAACGTGTGACCTTCCCACGCCAACGAGGGTGGCGGATTATGGAGCGGCGACTGTGCGCATCGATGACAGCGTGATTGCAGGTGTGGTCTTTTCAAACACCTTTACAACGAGGCCTCGCTGCTGCATCTGCCCCACGAGTCCTGCGTAAGAGGTATCGCGGATAATACGGGCAAACTGTGCCCGGTAGTTTCCCACGATGCTGGCGCCGTCAATGACCACGTCGTAGACGAGCCAATCGCCGGATTGTTCCGCTAACCGGAAATCTACCCAGGTATCAACCTTGGAGCCAATCAGCTTGGTTCCGACCTCGGCAAAGCTGCTCACACGTCGTTCAAAGAGATAGACCATCCGTTCGTGGTGATATTCCTCGATCTTGTTGGCAAACGTATCCCGTAGTAACTGGATATAGAGGCCCACAAATTCCTGCCGCTCGGTGTCATTTAGTCCCGTCCAAGGAGCCCCCAGCGAGCGCTGAGCCATTTGCCCATAATTGACGCGGGTGCGTATGACTCGCCCAATCTGTTGGCGGCGTTCCTCAAACTGGTCCGGCTGCTTTAGGTCCTCATTCCCGAGAATGGAGAGTAACTCGGTGATCGTGCTTTTCACCGATTCCGTGGGAGAATATTTGGTCGGCGTCGCCAGCGTGACGCTATCGACGCTGGCTATTCTCGCCAGCTGGCTCTGCAGCGTGTTGTGATTCGCGTTATCGGCTACC
>JAICVE010000331.1 GCA_025935475.1 Nitrospira sp.
CACCGATGCGCGGATGGTCAACCTGATGGACGACATGCGGATGGGCGAATCAGAGCAGCCGGTGGAGTCGTTCCTGGGCCGGAAGCTGCCGGAGGTCGGTCACCCCAAGGGTTGAGGCACGTCGCATATTTAGTCGATCTCACCAATCGACTATGAAAATCGATCGCCGTGGTTTCATCGTAGCATCCTCTTCGGCTCTGGTCCTTGGCAAGGCTCCGCGATTGTCGGCCGCTCCCGACATCTCCGCGGAGAATAGTGACCCACCGGCGCTCGACGGAATCACGGCGAGAGACATCGCGGTCTACACCACCGCCGATAAAACCGATTTCCGGCTGGCGCAGACCGACAAGCTTACCTTCACCCACCTCGGCCAGCCGCTCGAGACCCAGATCTGCGTGTTCGTCGACCCGACGAAGACTGCGCAGACGATAATTGGAATCGGCGGCGCGCTCACCGACGCGGCGGCCGAGACCTTCGCGAAAATCCCAACCGCGAAACAGCGCGAGGTGCTCGATGCCTACTACGATCCGAACAAGGGCATCGGCTATACCCTCGGACGAACCCACATCCACAGCTGCGATTTCTCGTCGGCGAGCTACACCTATGTGACCGAAGGCGACAAGGCGCTCGCTTCGTTCAGCATCGACCACGATCGGAAGTTCCGCATC
Organism: Nitrospira sp.; assembly: GCA_025935475.1. Classification (GTDB taxonomy): domain Bacteria; phylum Nitrospirota; class Nitrospiria; order Nitrospirales; family Nitrospiraceae; genus Nitrospira_C. Next base: position 669 of record JAICVE010000331.1, read on the forward strand.
CCGTTCACGAAGCAGGCGATCGCGACGGCGGGCGGAAAGCTCACGCTGTTTGCAAGTCCGTGGAGCCCGCCTGCGTTCATGAAGACCAACGACGACATGCTGCACGGTGGGAAGCTCAAGCCAGCGTTCTACCAGTCGTGGGCCAACTACTACACGAAGTTCATCAAGGCGTACGAGCGGGAAGGAATTCCGATCTGGGGAACCACCATCCAGAACGAGCCGATGGCGACCCAGACATGGGAATCCTGCATCTACACCGCCGAGGAGGAGCGCGACTTCCTCAAGAACTTCCTCGGCCCCACGATGAAGAGGGAAGGGCTAGGCGACAAGAAGATCATCGCCTGGGATCACAACCGCGATCTGATCTATCAGCGGGTGAGCACCATCCTCGCCGATCCGAAAGCCGCGCAGTACGTGTGGGGCATCGGCTATCACTGGTACGAGCCGTGGAGTGGTGGCGCGATGATGTTCGACAACGTCAGGCTGGTGCACGAGACCTTTCCCGAGAAGAAGCTGCTCTTCACCGAAGGCACGCCCGCGTCATTCAAGGCCGAAGACATCCACAACTGGACCCTGGGCGAGTATTACGGCCGCTCGATGATCAACGACTTCAACGATGGCGCGGTGGGCTGGACCGACTGGAATGTCCTGCTGGATGAGCAGGGCGGCCCGAATCACGTCGGCAACTACTGCTTCGCGCCGGTGCACGCCGACACAAGGACGGGCGAGCTCACTTACACCAACTCGTACTACTACATCGGCCACTTCTCGAAGTTCGTGCGACCCGGCGCGCGGAAGATTGCCAGCTCCCCGAGCCGGAGCGCGCTGCTCTCGGCGGCGTTCGTCAACACCGATGGGAAGGTTTCAGTGGTAGTTATGAACCCGACCGATCAGAAGATTTCCTACTCCCTCTGGGTGGCGGGCGATGCGGCCGAGGTCACGAGCCTGCCGCATTCGATTCAGACGCTGGTGTTTTAACGGCGCGGTTACCTCGCGGCGCGCACTGCCCGCGCTTCAGCTACGCGTGTCCGCAGGTAATCGGCGACCTCAGCGCCGCCGAAGCCCAGCCCGACATCCCGCGGAATGAACTCGATGCTTTCGAGTGTTGGATCATTACTATTCTCGCGTTCTACCAGGAGAAGGATTGCTCGGCCTCTCCTGGGAAAGTCGAGCTCGACGGAGCGCACTCGCCAGAGCGGTATGTCTCGAAGGCGCCGCCCGTTGCGAATCCGCAGAGAATCTGCGTTCAAGCTCACTTGTTGGGGCGCTCGGGAGGCCGCCAATATCATCACGCCGACAATCGCCCACACAACAAGACTGGTGACAACGGTGCTGGAGTGATTACCGCGAAGCAAACCTACTACGCTCCAACCAATTCCCATGGCGGGAAGAAGCGCGAACACAATCGCCATTTGCAGGCGGCCTGGTCCGCAGTCAGAGGACAGCAGCTCTCCATCTCCATCTTTGCCTCGCCCCATCTTACGACAGACGCACAGTCTGTCCGACTACCAGCGAACCGGTGCGGGTAACGGTACCGTAAACTCCCGCGCAGTTCTGATTCCTTTGCACAATCGACTTCAGTACCTGCGGCGCGGCGGTTCCCGAATCCGGGTGATAATTCACCATCGCGCAGCGCTCATCGCGCAACACCACGTTGACGCGTGGCCCGTCTGATTCGCCGAAACAGAGTACCTCGCCGAGCCACTCTTCTTCCTCGAACGCGGCAGGCCGCTGCAAACGAATCACGATGTTCGGCCGAAATCTTCGCATGTCCGCATCGGTGCCCGCGAGTCTCCCGATTTCTTCGATCGTGTCGGTGGTGATGACCGAGATCGGCGTCTCGTCGAAGATGCCATGGCGCAGATGCATCATCTCGACCGGTGCCTTGTGACGACGCTCGATTTCCGCCGCCAGGTCCTCGCCGAAAACAGCCATCTCCTTACCATCGGGTGCACGAACGTGCGTGACGAGCTCGCCCGGTTCGCCGTCGCGATGAAACGGAGTGAACTGAAGCAGGTCGGGGAGCCTGGTTGCACTTAGCCACGGGAAACCATCCCCGCTCTGCGCCCGCCGCAGCGCCAGACGTCTGTCGCCCTCGATTCCGTGCACGCCGACCTTCGCGTGCTCGAGACGCTCCCCGGCCATGGATTTGACCGGGTACCGGAAGATGGCTTCGACTCGTCCGATCTCGATTGTCACGCGACCCAATCTACACAGTTCGGCCATTCATTCAGACGGCGGTGTTCAAACGGAAGACTACCAGCTGGGCGCTGCCGGCGGAGCAGCTGACCGCTCCGAGCACGGTTTGGATGAAAAGGCGGCGCAGATGAAACGCGTGCCGTTCCCTATACATGCTCTGACCAGACCGGATGATGGGTGAGCCGTAAACCGGATGATGGGTGAGCTAGGGCGCTGATGGTATCACATTCGGGCATTCTCCGGAGGTGCCCGTGCCATGGCGAGAGAGCTCATTCATGTCGGAGCGGTTAGCGTTTATCAGAGCATGTCTGGATCGGAGCGAGAGGATCTTTGAGATCTGCGATCGATTCGGGATTAGCGAGAAGACTGGTCAGAAGTGGCAGTCAAGCTTCCACTACTGCTTGCGTGCGTTCGCGATCCGCATGTAGTACCCTCGGTTGACCTGCGCATCCCCGTGCGCGAACCGCTGATTCCAGTCCGCCATTCCTGAGTCCTCCTGCACGATGAACCCGGCCGACCGGAGATCCGCTGCCATCTCTTTGGGGGTCCATGCGCTGATCTGCGGCTCCCCGATCAATCGAAACATCAGCCGCGCGAAGAACCGCCGATGAGCGGTATGGTAATTCACGATCAACGTCGAGCCATCCGCGCTCCTCGCCCCACTTCGGGCGAGC
>JAICVE010000132.1 GCA_025935475.1 Nitrospira sp.
CCGCCTCGGCGACATCAACATCTTGTTTGGCGATCACGTCAGGCGACTCTTTCCAAACCTTACTGAGGCGTTCAAACGTGATTCTCTTAATCTTAAAGTCGGCGGCGGCCTGCTGATACTGCTCCTCAACCTCTGGTGCATCGATAATCGCGACGACCTCGTTGTGTTTCACCGGATCACCCTTATCTGGGCCGATCCACTTCAGATAGCCCGACACTTTGGCGTATAGAGTGGTCTGATAAAGAGGTGCGATGTTGCCCGGCAGGGTGATCGTATACACCACCGGCCGTCGTGTGGCTTTGACCACTTGTACATCCACCGGCTGGTTGCCAGTGGCGACTGGAATGTCTCCTTCATACGACCCGTTGGACGCCGTGGCGGCATGCTTCGATGGCTGAGGGGGTTCCTCACGCTGGCAACCGCCACACGTGAGAATCAACGCGACGAGTGGAAGACCATAGATCAACATGATCCTAAATCTCTTCTCCTGTCGCCGCAGGCGTCATTGACGTATGGGGATGAACCCGTTTTGCCAGCACCAACGCATGCATCACGGGTACGACGACCAATGTCATCACCGTTGAAACCGCGAGGCCGCCGACCACCGCACGTGCCAGTGGCACCATCGTTTCATTTCCCTCGCCGAAGCCCAGTGCGAGCGGCAACAAACCAAGAATTGTGGCGAGCGCCGTCATGACAATCGGACGGATGCGCCGCTTGCCGGCTTCCAAAACAGCCTGTTCGGCTGTCGCTCCGTGTCGGACCATCCGGTTGGCAAAGTCTACGAGCAGAATGCTATTTGAGACGACGATGCCCATCATCATGAGCGTGCCGATCATGGACTCCACGTTCACGGAGGTGTTGGTGAGATGCAGCATGAGGATGGTGCCGATCCAGCCGAGGGGGACGGCGACGAGAATGATCAAGGGATCGACCATTGAGCGGAACAGTCCCACCATGACGAGATAGATCAACAGCACGGCCAGAGGAAGCGCCAAGGTGAAATTATTGAAAGCCTGCCGCATATTGGCCACTTCGCCCTTCATGTCGATGGTCACGTCCTTAGGCAAATTGATCGCCGCCAGCACCTGTTCAATGTCATGAGCGACGCGCCCGAGATCATTACCGACGGGTGTGACCAACACATCGATCAAACGCGAAAGATCGTAATGGTCGACCGAGTCCGGTCCCGTTCTCATGTCCAGCGAGGCGACGTCGCGAAGCAATACCGGCGGCCCGCGCCGGTCGTCGCCGGCATAGAAGCCGCTCGAGAGGTCGAGGTTGCGCCCTGCGAAGGGAGTGTTCTGCAGCGCGATGCTTGAGCCGCTGATGCCGCCGGTCGTGAGGGATGCCGTGGGATTCAACGGTGTGCGTGCGCCGATGATCGGGATGTTCAGCAGATCCTCGATCTTCGTGAGCGATTGTTCGGGATATTGCGCCAGCAGGAAATAGCCATTCGCCGTTTTAGGATCGAGCCAGTAGTTGGGACTAAGAGCGAGATTTGAACTGATCCCGGTGATCACGTCGACGATGACGCGATCCTGAGTCAATCCATAGTAGGCAGCCTTCGTCCTGTCGACGTTGATGTGAAGCTCCGGATAACTTTTACCCTGCTTGATGCGCACGTCGGTGGTATCGGCAACTTGGGCGATTTTCATCCTGATGTCTTCGGCCACGGGACGAATGAGGTCCAACCTCGGCCCTTTGACCTGAATATCGATGGGGGCGCGCAAGCCGAAATTCAGCACCTCGCTGATAATGCCACCGGTTTGAAACGAGATTTCAACGCCGGGGAGCGATCGGCGAAATTTCGTCCGCAGGGAGGCCATGTAATCGTTTGTCGTGCCTTCGTGACCGCTCACGAGGTTGACCAGTACGAAGGCGGTGTGGTTGCCGGTATTCGGAGCAAAGCGTGCGGCGTCACCGTAATAGAGTCCTGTGTTCGAAATCACTTCTTCCAAATCTTGCGCTGGAATCGTCTCGTGCACCAGTGTTTCGATCTCAGCCACGATGGCCGTGGTTTTTTCGATGCGCGAACCCTCCGGGGCGCTGACAATCAGAGTGAAGTTGCCGGCATCGATCTTGGGAAAGAATTCGGTGTGCAGACGGGGAAGAAACAGGAGGCCGGTTCCGGCGAGCGCCAGCACCGCTGCGGCAATGACCAGTGATTTAAAGCGAACGGCCGTCCGGAGCACGGGTTCGTACATCGCCAGGACGTATCGAAACCAGCCTTCGCCGGCCGATCCATCATCGCCCGATTCGTTGACATGGCCCCGGGCGTACAACCGCGCGAGCACCACGGGAGTCACGGACATGGAGACGGCATAATCCGCAAGCATGGCAAAGGTGACGGTCATGGCGAGCGGGACGAAGAGGTATTTAACGATCCCCGTAAAAAACATGATCGGGAGATACACAATCAAAATGCAGATGGTGGCCACCAAAATCGGGAGGGTCAGTTCCGTCGCACTGTCCTCTGCGGCCGAACGGCCATCCTTCCCCATTTCAAGATGCCGATGAAGATTTTCCTGAACGACGATGTTGTTATCGAGCAGCGTTCCGATGACCAGCGCCAGGCCGCCCAGGGTCATGATGTTGACGGTCTGGCCCGTGAGATACAGGGCCACGAGCGCGGTGGTGAGAGAAAGCGGAATCGCCAAACCCACGACGAGCGCCGCCTTGATGCTCTGCAAAAACAGGAAGATCATGAGTCCCGCGAGCCCTGCTCCCAACAACCCTTCCTTTTGCAAATTGCCGATGGCCTGGCGAATGTACAGTGATTGGTCGTAGAGAAACTTGACCGACGCGCCCGCCGGGATTTCGGTGAGTGTGTGCAGTTTGGCCCGGATGCCGTCGGCCACTTCCAAAGTGTTGGCTCCTTCCTGCCTGGTAATTGGAAGATACGTGGCCTCATGACCGTTCACCCGCACGACAGACGTTTGAATGGCCGCGCTGTCTGATGCCGTACCGATGTCGCGCACCAAGACGGGCGTGCCATTTACGATCTTGATCGGGATGTCGTTGATCTTTTCCACCAGGTCGATGAGGCTGTTGGAGTACACATAGTAATCCAAATCCCCGATCTTGATGTCTCCCGCAGGAATGATCGCGCTTTGGGCGTTAATCGCCTTGACCACCTCAGAAGGCGAGATTCCGCGCGCCAATAAGCGAGAGGGATCGAGAAAGACTGTGATCTGACGGACCTTGCCTCCCAGCGGCGGGCCGAACGAGATGCCCGGGATACTGGCGATCTGGTTCCGTACCGTAAAATAGGCCAGGTCACGAATCTCTTTGGGGCCCAGGCTCTCACTGTTAATGGACAGCAAGCCGATCGGCAGGCTGGCGACGCCGAACTTATAGACGGAGGGCGGATAAACGCCGGGCGGCAACAGCCGGATGATGCTATACGCGAGACTGGTCAACTCTGATTGCGCCGCATCGATTCCATACTCGGGTTGGAAGAACACCTTGATGTAGCTCATTCCCGCAAGCGACTGCGATTCGATGTGTTCGACGTAACTCGCTTCCACAAACCGCTGCTCCATGCGGAGTGTGATCGCGCCTTCCATTTCGGTCGGGCTCATGCCGCGATAGAAAGTAGTGACGAGAATCGTGGGTATTTTGATTTCAGGAAAAATATCGACCCGCATCTTCTTGTACGACACGGCACCAAGCAGCAGCGCGATCATGCAGATGGCAAAGACCGCGTACGGATTTTTAAGGGCGGCTCGCGTCAGCATGGGGTTTCCACCCAATACGGCGTTCGATTCCTCGACAACCAATACCGACAGATATCTCCGACGCAGAGCACAAGCTCCTCGAAGGTCTCCGGCTTGACCACGTAGCCGTTCACGGCGTTCGCATAGGCGGCTGAAAGATCGGTTCCGTCATCTGAGGTGGTAAACGCGACGACCGGAATCGCCGCAAACCGCGGTTCTGCCCGCATGCGCTTCAGGAAGCCGTCGCCGCGTTGATGGGAGAGATGCCAATCGAGCAGGATCAATCCGGGTAACTCAGACCTGTGTCTCAGAAAATGCAGAGCCGCCTCCGCATCCTGTTCGGAGTAGAGGACAATATCGAGTCCAGTGCGCAGCAGCGCTTGGTGGAAGAGTTCCCGTTCGCCCGGACTATCGTCGATCAAGAGGACAGAAGCATGGCGGTGCATGGAGAAGCACTTCAGCAGAGACCATGCCGGGATTGACTAAAAGACAGAGGCGGTGACTTGTAGCAAGAGATCAATAGCTTAGCAACCTGACTCCACTACACGCATGGCGGTCTGACAATAGGGAGCCCTGGAAAAACTCCATAGGACTATGGAAGTGTTCCATACTTCGTGGACTGTGTCCCAAGGTGAATGCCATGCGAGTTCGCAGTCGCGTGAGCCCCTCTCACTGCTGTTGAGCGAACGGCGGTCCCGCAGTCGCACCGACCGGAGGAAGCTGCGCCACTGGAGCCTTATTCGCCTGGTTGTAAAGCGCCAGTGCTTCAGGCATGTGTTCGCTTAGCCGCTTGATTCGGGTTTCATGGCCCGGATGGGTGGAGAGAAACTCCTGCGGCTGTTGGCCTCCTGATTGTTGCATCCGTTGCCAGACTCGAACGGCTTCCTGGGGATCATAGCCGGCGTCTGCCGCAAGTAGGAGCCCGATATAATCGGCCTCCGATTCGTGGGCTCGGCTGAACGGCAAGAGTACGCCCACCTGCGTCCCGACGCCCAGAGCAGACATCGCAGCCTGGCTGGTGACCGGACTGAACCCTTGGGATTGCATGGCGATGGAAGCGCCTACCAGCCCGATCTGCGCGAGGACACCCTGGCTCATGCGTTCGGACCCGTGGCGGGCGAGCGCATGAACGACTTCGTGCCCGATGATGGCCGCAAGTCCTGACTCATTATCTGCGACAGGGAAGATACCGGTATAGACGGCAATCTTCCCACCCGGCAAGGCAAAGGCGTTCTTGGTGCCGTCGTCTTTGATCACGGTGACTTCCCACTTAAAGTCCTTCGCCGCCTCGGCGTATTTCGACCGTTTAGCTGCCTCGATGATGCGCGTCGCGATTCTCTCGACCGGCGCGACTTCGGCTGGATTTTTCGACACCGTCACCTTCGGATCGCTTAGGACATCCTGATAGGCCTGAGCACCTAGATTTGCTTCGTAGGACTGGGGGACCATCAGCAACTGCCAGCGCTTGGTATAGGGATTCGTCGCGCAGCCAGTGGCCTCCAAGAGGAGGAACGGAAGAAGCAATAACCAAGGTGATAGCCGAAACATCATCCAGCCTCCCTTCGCGTGACTCAACAACGCCATCGATAGAACTATTGTATGGGGCTCCGAGCGGGCACCGTGATTAGGACATTCCCTAGGAATACCCTCGAGAAGACAGGGACTGAAGGCGAGGCCGATTCCGCCAGTTGTTGCGCGAAGTAACCGGCGGCTACGACGTTTTGTTCGCCTGGATAATGCGGAAACGTACTTCGTCGGCTTGCGTGTAGGCCGAGGTCCGTTCGCCGGCGAAGAGACCGCAGCGGTACAGGCCCGGCGTCCAGCCCCGTTCGGGAGCCGCTAATCGGAAATAGCCTGATTGGTCACTCATGGCCATGAGCACGTAGTCTTGCGCGATCATTCGCGGATGTCCTATCGCTTCCGCGGTTTCCAGGAAACATTGGGTCGCCAGAGGCACGGCGTCATAGGAGTCGGACACGAGCCGGAAAACTAGATAGATTTCCGGCTGCGTGGTGAGAAAACTGTCGCTGGGATTGAGGGGAATAAAGTCGTGCTGGCCGGTGGGCAGATCATCGCGCATCACTTTGGCCGCAGGAATGACGAAGCGAAACCAGCTGAAATCAGCGTCGCGTCCTACCAATGTCCCGCCCGTATCCAACGGCCGCTCGGGTTTGAGCCGATTCAGGACTTCTTCCACTTCCTGCTTCGTCGGACCTGCGTCAGCATTCGTGCGGGCCTGAGGTGAAGGCGATTCCGGTTTCTGTCCGGGCTCCAGAGCGGCCATTTCGGTGGGAATGTGCGGGCGGACCTTCTCCAACCACCGCAGGATTTTGTTCTTGTCCAACACGCGGATGCCCGGCGGAAGCGCGTTGTCCTTGTTCTGAAGTTCGAACAGCACGGCTTTCTCATACAGCGTGTAGAAGTGCAGGTGCGCCTCTTCCCACCTTTCCAATTCCACGAGACACTGCCCCATCCGGAAGACGATATCCGCGTATTGGTCTTCGGTCGGATCGAGATCCGAGACCTTGCCGAAGACGGGGAGCGCCTCTTCGCATTTGCCCAGCTGCATCAGAGTCAGGCCGAATTGATGGGTCGCTGATGGATCGCGCGGATTCAACTCCAGCAGTTTCCGATACATCGGCTCGGCTTCTCCGTAGCGGCCGGCGACAAACAATCTCCACGCGTCCGCGCGCATGAGCGCCCACTGTTTCAGTTGATCCGGGGTGATGTCCTTTGGTGTAAAGACGGGATCGAAGCGCCGCCCCCGGTCCTGCGAATGTCCATGAAAGACCGTCACGAGCGTATGCGCCGGCAGTTCCAGCGGCGAGCCCGGCGGGATGCGATCGAGGACGTATTGCACATCGTTCGCGGCGCCTTCGTAATCCAAGACATCGAAGCGGGCGCGTGCCAGGGCCAACCGCCATGTCAGCATCTCCGGTGCGAGAGTGACCGCCTGCTTGTATGATTCAAGTGAGGCTTCGAGGCGATCAAGCTTGCGGAGTTCGCGTGCAAGGCGAAAATGAATGAGAGGATTCTGGATGTCGATTGACGCAATACGTCGCAGTTCTTCAATCGACTCGTCCCCGTAGCCGGACCGAACCAACAGGCTCCACTTGGCCCATCGCACATCGAGGGCTGCGGGCTGCCGGCCAAGCACCGTGTCATAGGCTTGGAGAGCTTGCTGGGAAGCGCGAGAGGTCGCCAGGATGTCCCCGCGGAGCTTGTGAAGCGTCACCGCATCGGGATTCGCCTCGATGCCTTGATCGAGCGCTTCAAGCGCCGGCGTGATTGCACCGCTCTCCCAGTTGGATTTCGCCTGTTCGATGATTTGGCCATCGGAAAGGCCCTGGGCATCGTCGGCGTGCACGACGATCGTTCCAGCGAAGAGCTGAATCAGGCTGAGTGTTCCTACGATGCCTAAGAGACGTCGGGACATCATCACCTCATTATAACGTAAGTGGACTATTTGCTGAGAGACCAAGTGGACCGAAAGGATTCGTGGCCGTGCGGGAGGGGCCGCTTAGAGCTCTTTGGACCAAAACACGAAGAAGCCATGGCGGCCTGGCAGAGGTGGACCACCCCCATGATCGCTGTAAATTCCAAAGTTGTAGCTGTAGTTAATTTCGACTTGGGAGCGCCACGGCGCTCCCGTCACGACGCCGCC
>JAICVE010000014.1 GCA_025935475.1 Nitrospira sp.
AGGGTGGTAAATCGGTTGACCAGAGCGAACTTTACCCCTCACAACTACGCATTCGGCGATACCCCCAAAAAAAAGAGCCCGCCTCCCTTTCGGTGAGCGGGCTCCTATTCTTGGATTCGGCAATGTTTCCACTGCCGTAGTCTAAGATGAGTCTACTCTAGCAACAGATCCTCCAGCGAATGACTAGGAAAAACACTGGGAACTTCCGGGAAAGACGCGAGCTAAGTCGCGGCAACCATGGACCGGTAATTAAGACCCGGCGAAAAGCGATCTGTTCTGAGACGGAGGTGGACGCTAGGGGCCGCTCATACTTGGTTCTAGCCCTCCTTTGGTTCTAGTTGACTTACTGGAAAACTAGCTCATAGTCATTCTTAGGTTCTCAAATTCGCCATCCGCTTGCGGCCTCCCCTGTTTAATCGCCGCCCCGTCTGAAAGGCGGTCGAATCATCAGTCACTTCTTGCTTCGAACAGACGAGAGTGGCCACTGCTGTGAGATCAGACTTCTAGCAGACGGCACCCCTCAACAACGTAAAGAAGACGGAACGGGATGAGCGCGGAGGGGGAGGGGGATGCTTCACGGACATCTCGCGTCGATGAACCGCTTCGCATTCTCGTGGTCGATGATTTTGCTCCTGTTCGGGAGATCCTCTGCAGCTTGTTTCTAGGGTACGAACCCTTGACTGTCGTCGGTGAGGCCACAGACGGGGAGGCAGCCATTGAAATGGCCTTTCGACTCCTTCCTCACATCATTGTCATGGATGTGAAAATGCCTCGGATAAGTGGGGTGGAAGCAACTCGGCGGATCAAACGGTTTCTTCCAGGCGTCCACATCATTGGAATCTCGACGCAGGATGACATTTTTATAAGGGAAGCCATGAAAGCCGTCGGATCTTCACACTTCGTCACAAAAGACCACGCCCATACACTTCCTGATCTCATTGCCAAGATTACCGGCAACCCAATCACAAAACGCTAGAGGTAACCAACACGTTGATGTGTATCTTCACTATCGATCTCCGCTACCGCGTTGCTACCGGAACGGACAGACCAGTCCCATAGTCTCCGTGTCGCGCGGATCCAGCGTTGTTGTCACCTAAAGCGGTGGTCTCAAGTTTCACCTCGCCGCTTGACACCGTCCCATAATACGCCCAGACTCGGTTCTCCACTAACACACCTGCCGACGGCCTCCTGGAAGGCCCGACCGCCGACGTTTGTGAGAAAGGTCGGTTGGTCTCATGCCCAACATCCCCATTCTGCCACCTGATAAAGCCCCTAAAGAGGTCAATGCGGTATACGAGGAATTCTATCGGCGAATGTCGTTTCCTTCGGCGCCGAATTTCATCACGACCCAGGGGCATTCCAGCACAGTCGTGCGTGGCTCATGGGAAGCGGTGAGAAATGTCCTCGTCACAGGAGTACTTCCACGTTGGCATAAAGAGATGATGTTTGTTGCGATCTCCAAGGATCGAGAATGTCGATATTGCACAGCGGCGCACATTGCTTGTTGTCGCATGTTGGGTGTGAAGCCCGAACTGCTGGAGAGTTTGGTCCGAAGTGTAAGTACCATACCCGATCCGAAACTCAGGGACATGATCCAGTTTGCGCTGAAATGTTCCCGTGATCCAAAGGCTCTGACGGAACCCGATTATGAATCGTTGCGTCAGCACGGCCTTAATACATCCGAGATTATGGAGATCATTGCCATGTCGGCCTTCGCGGTGTATGCCAACATTATTGCTGATGCCACTGCAATGGAAGCGGACCCGATGTTCAATACGCTATAGCTCGTATTCAGAGCCCGGTCTGCTTGTTGTCCTGGCCTTCGGTGTCCCAGGATCTCCGACCGCGAAGTCGGCAAAAGCCAGATTCAGGTGAGGGGAAGCTTGCACCGCTGAGTCTCGACAGCGTCGATCGTCCTCTAAACCATGGGCCCACTGAGTCTAGTGGGTTTCCCAGTATGTCAGTTGGTGAGACCGTGACAATCTTCAGCATTCTGATTTCGTTGCTCTGAAAGGAGCCAATACCCGATGCTGGTGGCTAAATTGTCCTTTCTACATTGCACGGGCCTTCTGTGCGCCTTCGTACTGATGGGAGCGCTTTCCTCCTGCGGCAAGAAGGCCACACCCTCGATGCCGCCACAGCCGCTCGACTTCTCTACCGTGCTTCAATATGCCCAGCGAGCCGCCTTCGCCTATGAACAGGATGCGACCATTCAGAAACAGAGCGGCACCGATGTCAAAGTCAGCATTAGTGGTCCCGTTTCCTCTGGAATGAAAGCTTACGTGGAGGTGAATGAGGCGAAGCGTGTGCAATGGATCGTTGTTCGCGGTACCTCAAGCCTGGTCAACATCAGATCGGACGTCGATTATAATAAAGTCGTCGACTCTCGACTCGGCATTCCGCTTCACAAAGGGTTTGCCGATGCCGGCGTTCAGGTGTATCAATTCGCCAAGCCGCTTCTCAACAAGGAATATGAGACTCGAGTCACGGGGCATAGCTATGGTGGGGCCGCTGCCGTCATTGTCTTCATGCTGCTCAAGGAAGATGGATTCAAGCTAGGACACGCGATGACCTTCGGCCAACCTAAAGTCACCAACCGCGATGGAGTTCGCAAATATCGTGCGTTGCCGTTGCTTCGATTTGTCAACGCCAAAGATCCGGTGCCCTCGCTTCCGCCGTTCGAGTTGTTTGCTGTCTTAGATGAAGGTCCTTATCTGCACTTCGGTTCTGAGGTCGTCCTCGAAGAGGGAGCCAAATACCGCTACTACCCTGAACATCCGTCGGAACTTTCGTCGGTGTTCTCGTTCTGGGATAATTTGAAGAACCTGAGCATTCAAGATGTACCCGAACATTTAATGGCCACGTATCTCGCACGGGTCCAGCAAAACGTCCCATCCGCCTCCGGCAAATGACAACCGATTCCCAGATCTGACTTTCGCTTTCCGAAAACAGGATCGGTGAGGCAAGATCAAACGCTAAACCGAAGGGAGATTGCTCATACCACTTCTGATGAATGGCACGTATTGTATTCCGCAGCGAGTGTCGTTTGATCTGCAGAACTCAGGAACATTTGGTCTCCTTGAGACAAGTTGTCCCCTGTTCCTCCCGAAAAAACTTCCTCTGCGTGGCGAAGCATGCAATTAGCTGCACGTTGGCGTTAGATCGCACGCTTCGATTTGGCAGACGCCATCGCCTGGCCTATGGTATTCGCCAGTTTTTCCGCTGAACAGTATTCTTTCAGCAGACACTCGTAAGCTCCGAGGTTTTTCATTAATCGAAGCAAGGCCGGCTGTGCGAGCTTGGTCAGAACGACCACAGCAACGTGTCGGCGCGTTGGATCAGGAATTAGTCGTAGCAGGGTGAACAAGCCGCTCTCAGGCATCTCGAGATCTAGGACGACACAATCAACGTGCTGGCTTTCACAGAGCTTGAGCCCCGACTCTCCACCATAGGCCTCCAGCACGAAAAACCCGAAAGGAGGATTTCTTAGAGCAGCCGACCAAAATTTCCTATCTTCAGGATTGTCATCGATGAGAAGAACTGTGACTGGCTGCGCTTGCTCCAGCGGTTCCATATGCACGCTCTGTAAGTCTATTCCTGACAACCTTGATGGTTGCTGAAAGCTTTAAGTGAAAGATTCATGCCGAGGATATGGAGCCGAGGAAATGGTCGAGCGCTAATTACGTAGCATGCAAACGGCTCATTCAGGAATGGCCAGAGGAATACGTGCATTTATACCATTGCTCTACGTAGAAACCATCTCCTACCTAAGATAGGTTGTTGCCTTTTGCGCGTTCGACTAGGCTTGTTGGCGCTTGGGTATTTCGTTCTAAATCTAAAAGGCGGTGGATGGTGATTCACGGACTACAGACATTTTCAGCCGGGATTCCGAGTCACATCGGTCACGCTATTGGATATTTGCGACAGTGGCTTTCCCTCTCGACAAGTACATTGCTGCTTCCAAAAGAAACACGTACCCCATTGAGGTCCAAGCATGCAGGTCGCTGTACGTGGGCACGTGTGGCCCGTCGGCGATGGAGCGACCATCTGCTGCGCTGGTTGGGCTGGTATCCATGGCAATGCAAAAGATGCCACACCCGCTCCTATTTTCGTGCACGCATCTGAGTTTCTACGTAGGAAGCATGTGTGATCCCCGCGGCCGCGTATCCGTCTCTACCTGACTGTCAGTCGGCCAATGCCGATGACTCCCTGTCCCACGTGTGGCCTCTTTAGGACACACACCATTCCATACCCGTAGGACTGTCCGAGCACTAGTGTTCACCAGCTCCACCTGACAGGTGAACATCGCATGATGCGGGGAGAAGGGGGAAATCACTAGGGTCAAACTGTGTCGATCCTCTTCAGATTAAAAAAATATGCAACTCGATGGAAACACACAAATGATAGCGTAAGTATTCAAAGCTCAGCACTTTTGCCCTCTCCTTTTCAGCTTCTGGCTGAAGAGACCCCTCAGGCCTCTGTCGTTCGTCATTGGGTTTCCCCTCTTCCGAAGTACTGCTTTCAGGTCTTACCCGAACCAACGCTATGCGTTACCTTCAAATCAGGACGGATGTATTCTCGACAACTGATCTTGTCGGAGGAGGATCATGAAACTCTCGGAGGACGTGCAAAAGTTCATCAACGCCTGCGAGCGCCTTCTTTCAGGCATCGCAATCAATCGACCACTGACTCAAGATGAAGCTTTGCTCGTGAAACATTATTGCAACGAAGTGCAAAGCAAGATTGACCAGCCTCCCGCTCCTCGATAATGTGTATACCGCTGGCCGGACTAGGGATAATTTCGTTGGTCCCTAGTGGCTTCACTACTCGGGCCTTCCTCTTCATCTAAATTACTGTGATAAATCGGATTAGGGGTTTCTCGCTTCGGGCCCTAAGTGTTTTAAATTTCTGCGGAAGTCAGGTCAGATGTCTGTGAATCAAACGAGAGAATCCCAGTTAAGATGTCCATCATGCCAAAGTGGATGAACTGGCTTCCGCACCAGTGGTATGCATCCACGCTCGTCCTACCGATTGTGATCCTGGCGTATCCTAGCCTGCGTTGTGGCGACGCGTATGAGTTGCTTCTCGATAGGGAGCTGTCAGCTCAAGACCAATTCTATGCCGGATGGGGAACAGTCATCCGAATGGACGAGAACTCTCAGGGGCAGGGTCCTAAGGATATCATGCAAGACAATGACTACCGACCGGCAGGCGGTATCAAGAAGTTCGCTGCGCCAACTATTCAGTTGAGGGGTACGGCTGAAAAGATTGGACTGGACAGACAAAATCTATCTAGCTTTATTGGGACGAAGTTCCTGAACGAGTTTGCCTTTCTCCAAAGCGATTTTGTGTTCGAGAAGACCTATCAAACGTGGGAAATAGGACTATTCGAGTGTGAGACATGGACAGTGGGTGTGAACTACCCAATAGCCTTTCATGTTCAGTGTGCCGGCGGGTCAATGGATGAACCACGAGAGTGGCATTACGCAAGTCTCGGGTACGGACCAGCAGACAAGACAAGTGAGACGGTGAGGGGAACCTTAGATGCTATTATCCAGGAATATGCAACCTTTGTTCGGAAGGCCAGTGGAAAAGATTAGTGCCTCGAGACAAGAGGTGTTGTTTGGCGTCCAGTCGCTGCGCCGAGTTCGGTGAGGCTGGTGCCGGGTAGACGTCAAATGCAACCAGGGGAGAGGCTCTGCAAGGCTATGAGTGTTCTAGCCATACTCCACGCCTCCTTGGAGTGACGTCTCCCGGCTTGCCTAAAGAAGGCAAAGCTCATGCCTTTTCTTTTTTTCAAAAAACTGAGAAGAACCTCAGAATTTCCTAGGCTGCCTTGGTTAATGGGATAATCTGTCCGCAGGCATGGGATAAACTGTCTCTGTCGGCGATGACTGATGGTCTCCGGCACTATTTTACGCGTTCATTCAAAGACCTCTCGGCCGGTACAAGCTCCACGATGAAAGTATCGAGGCGAGTCGACATACCGGAGTCACTATTCGTAGAAGCTCCCAGCGTGCCATCCCAATAGCTGGAAAAGAGCGCCCAGCGTCCATCATTGGAGATTTGGGCGAACGATTGGCCATAAAAGCTGCCACCACCGTTGTGGTTGTGAGCAAACCGCCAGACTGTGTTCGACCCGTCCGTCGCCGCCATGATAATTTCCCCGTACCAGGGTAAGGGACTAGGCGGTTTGGTGATGTTGTACCGGGAGAACAAAATCGGCGCGTCTGGGTTCGTCGAAGCGTTAAACCAGGAACTGTGCTCAGCGTCGTGCCACCCAATGGTCAACTCAGGCTGCATCAGAAACTTCTGTCTGGAAGAATCCATCAGATGATCGGGGTCTCGAAGGATCGCGCCACGCGAATCCTTTCCATTAGTAGAGCCGCTCCCATTGACGTATCTGCCGTGGCCGAGGCAAGGGTGGCCGGACTGATGCAGAACGCCGGTCGCTAGTGACCACGAATTTGTTGCGAGATTTAAAACTGCCACGCCCTTGCCCCAGCTTTGCCCGTGGAAGATAATCCCAAGCCAGGTCCCTCCAGCACTACCGAAGATGGAATGAATTCCAATCTTCTGGCCGGTTGGCCAGTTGGAATCGACTTGAGAAATCCCATTAATCGTCCTGTTCGCAATGTCGATGAATTTGCTTTGAGAGGGGCTGTTCGGATTCAAGCAGAAGAGCTTTGTATACGTGCCCTGAGCACCGGCTCCTGCGGCCGAGCAGACCCAGCTGTCTTGACCGACCACCGCGACGTGATAGGTCACCGGTTCGCCACTGGGCGGGCCCCCTAGATGAGTCACGACCTCAGTGGATTTGCTGTACTTGCTGAGTTGGTTGCCATTCAGAAAGTAGAGGACATCAGGATCCACCGCCGACCATTCCCATTTATAGTTGAAGTTCAACTGATGCAACGTGGGCCGAGATGAGCCATCGCCGACTTTGAAATTGACGGGATCAAACTCGACCCACCAGGACTTGCCCGTCGTGGTCATGAGTTTTATCGCCGTCGAATCAGCATTCCAGGTTCTGAAGTAACCGGCGTCCTCCGAAATTAATGACGCGCCTCCTGCCGTTTTGGAATCGGTCACACGCAGGATCCGGGAGCCAAAGGTTGGATCGGTCAAGATAGAATTCATCGGCCCTAAGACGGGTGGGGGTGATGGGATGGGTTTTGGATCAGTCCCCGTGTAGCCCGAATATGTGGACGGAGCGGTTGCAGGAAACGCGGGCATTGCCAGGCTCAGCAGAGTAATGCTGAAGATCACGAGGAAGCTCACTCGGCACCGCATGATTGTCTGTCGCTGAACTTTCAGGCAGTAAGAAAGATCCTGCGACGAGAGTGCCGGTGGAACGGGATCAAGGCCTTGTTCTCGCTCGGATGCACTCACGTGTCGGAACGATCCACATATCATCATTGTGTCATTCCCTGGCGGACTGGCGCTGGGCTTCCTGGGCCTGCTCTTCCGCATACTCGGCCGCAGCATGAAGTTGCTTAGCCAGCGCGCGCATGCGGGTGACGAATTCCTCACCCGAAGTCTCTTGCTTTTTCTTCGAAAGCACATCCGCTTCACGCTCTCTACGCGCAGCCATTTCGTGTAATTCACTCGCTTCTTCACGCCAGTAATCGGATCTGTGGGTTATCTCTTCCGGCGACAGACTTGACCTGGAGACTGCCTCTGCCGGCGGTTCATTGGCGTAATGTTCAGGCACGGCGCACCCGACAATTATAACGAGCGACAGAGACCAGGTTGGGAAAAGAATGTGCATGGCCCTTTTTGCGGTCCGTTTCAGCCTTCTGATGCTGAATTCTCCAACCGCTCACAAATGCTACCAGGAATCGCAACTGGTTCCGTCGGCTGAGATGGAGTTATTGTGTTGTAGTCATACTTCTGTGTCGCTTCATGATCTGTTTTACGAAAGGCTTGGAGGGCCGCTTTGACGGCTTTCTGCAAAAACACTGACTCCTCCTCGTCTTGCTGAATGACAACCTCAATGCGTATTGTTTTCATCATCCTAGCCTCCAACTCCCGATGATGCTCACGACCTGCAGCGCAATGATACCCATACACAAGGACGGGTTAGGACGATGTCATGGTCTCAATACCTATCATTGTGCGCAACTCAGGCCTGTACGTCATTATTGTCCGCCGCGTTTTGCATAGTCGGGCCAGAAGAGCCAAATTTGCGAGACAGCTCTTGAATGTAATATGCAACGAGGCTGCTCTCATCATGGTTCAGCGTACCTTCTGTGGAGAGTAGATGCTCACAGGCGCGACTGTAGAAGAGAATTTCCTCGCTGAGTTGCCTCATGATCAACCTCCCTTTTGGAATGAACCATGTCACACGTATCTGTCCGCCGTCGTTGACGGCTTCGTCGAACTCGAATGCGACGGCAACAGTTCCTGCTGACGAAACGGCGGCCATTGCAGCAAGAGCCAGGCGGCACCGGTGCCACAGAGGCCGCCAATGATCCATCCACCGATAACATCAGTCACATAATGGGCCCCGAGATACACGCGTGCCAGCCCGACGAGACCGACGATCGGCCAACTCACCCTGCCGGAGCGAGGGTAAAGCACCTGTAGGAACGCCGCCACCGTCGCGGTGTTCAGAGCGTGGTTGGACGGAAAACTGAAGTGCCCGCCGCAGGCCTGGAGTCGGTGGAGCTCAGCAATGCTGACACAGGGACGCGGACGCGCAACAACATGTTTGATTTGCGCTCCGATAAAATCAACCAATCCGATTAGTACCGTCATCACCGGAGCGGCGACCAATGCTTCGCGTGGCCACCGCACAACCCAATAACTCCCCAGCAGAATACAGGGCAGCCACAACGTATCAGGCTCGCACAGAGTCAAAAAGGTCCAGTCAATCCACGATGTCTCTCCGGCGAAATCGTTGATTGCGCGCGTGAGAAAAAGGTCCAATCCCATGTGTCACCATGTCGTGAGCGTCGAACCAGAATCGCTTACGAATGAACGTCGTTCGTAAGTGCCACACAGAACCGGCTGCGCCAACGGATGTAGTCACCCAATGACTCGCCCATTAACGGCTTCTCGTTATTCGAGGCCGGGCTACTGTGTTTTTGTGTTTCAGGAAACTTACGAGGAAACGTGGGAGGGGGGTGCACGAGAGGTGCGATGACCAGCCAAAAGATTAAACTTGAGGTGTGCAGATCGTGATTGAACGGCAGACTGCGCTAGGAGTGGCCTATCGAATTGCCAGGAGCAAATGGAGAACACACCTGGCGCTTGATAGTTCCCTTTTTTTGAATCCTCTGCTGTCGAAAGGACGAATCCAAGCTCCGGAGAGTTTTGGGATCTGGTCGACAGGTGGAAGCCGGTACTGTGATCGCAGAAAAACTCACCGGGAAGATCGGGAGAGAAAACTGTGTGTGCTAATCCTTGGCGGGAGACTAAGTCATTTACGTCTGGCAGATGAGTATGGAACAGAGGGACAGTCGCAACCCACGTGATGACCCACAGTAGAGTGAACAGGTGCAAAACGGACTTTGTTCGAATGATTAAAGGCATCGCCCTCTGCCCTCGAAATATGAAGAACCAGGCTCCGTAAATTTCTCTTATTAGCTGGCGGGCCTCTCGTTGAATCGAATTGGGAAACAATTCCCAATGAAGGGTAACTCCTTAAAAGTTTGATGTCAATCATGCTGTTGCCAGGGCAGGACGGGACAACCCATCCTGTGTTATGGGCCGCCAGTAAACCTGTCGATTTCCCCATCAATAAGGCCTATTCTTGCCTAGACCGCCGGCTGATCTGCCGATGTGAATCATACCTCGTTGAACCATAAGAGGCGTTGCTGACATAAGGTGAAGCTGACGTGACGGCTATCAACCGGCGAATAATACCTTTTGTACTGCACATCGTAGGAATGGTCGCGCTCAACCTGGTTTCTCCCCCACATGCTGGGATCGCTCACTCAGAAACGGGAAGGCCTATTGGAAACCGGGTCACAGAAAATCAGACACCAAATCCCCATAGTGATCTCATCTTCCGAGCAACGGGAGCGAATTCGTGCACAGATTGCCATGGTATTGGAAAGAACGGTGGTTTCATCGCGCAACCACTCGACAATGATCTTGTAAGGAAGCTTCGCGACAAAGCGAAAGGCATCCATGGACCAGGCCGGTTTGCAGATTGTCTCCGTTGCCATGCCGGGGGAAGCAAGGGGATTGAGAAGTATTGAGATGACTCCTGTGATCCGCCGCTTGGTGACCATCGTGATTTGCATTACTGCCGCAATCGTCGGTGCCTGGCTGTTTGAGGCCGTTCTCAGTATCGGAAAAGCTTCACCGTTCGCCCACTCCAGTGCCGGACACATCATGGGATGGGTCGGGCTGGGATTGATATTGTTGGTCTTCGTGTATCCAATGAAGAAGCGCGTAGACCGAAATCGCCGGTGGCCTCGCAACTGGTTTCGCGTGCACATGGTGGCCGGAGTGATGGGTCCCTTGGTGATTCTTCTTCACTCCGGCGCACATCTTCACGCACTCGTGCCGTTAGTCGCACTGGCAGCGATGGCGGTGGTCGTCGTCAGTGGAATTGTGGGACAAGGTGTCCATTATTTAGTGCTGAGGAATTTGAACGATACTAGGCGGCAGCTCCATGACGAAGGGTTCGCCGCTGACGACGTTGAGGTTCGCCTGAATCGGATGGCGGCACAGGAAGAAGCGTTTCGCCTTTGGCAATCGATTCACGCGCCAATGACACTCATGTTTCTGGTTCTTGCGGCCATACACGTGATGGGAGCGCTGTACTTTGGCGGATTCTGACCCATGCACTATTTGCCATTGCCTCGCACCGTGGTTCCGGCCGTCGCGATAGCCACGGTGGTTCTGGTCGTCTGGCTTGGATGGGGCTCGATACGAGACCCAGAAGGTTTGTGGGCTCCGGGCGACTTAAGCCGGTATCATGCTGCTGTAACACACTGCATGAGCTGTCATGAGCCCTTTCGCGGGCCGGTGAGTGCCAAATGCATCCAGTGCCACTCAGAGGCATACTTTGCGGCAGGCTCAACACCTTCAACGGCAACATTTCACCGGGATGTCATTAGACAACAGCAGAAGTGTTTGGGTTGTCATACCGAGCATCGCGGCCCTCTTGCGAACATCACCTCGGGCAAGACCCACCATGACAAATCTCCACTTTATTCAGCTGATTCCTCTTCCTGAGGGTTCTGAGGTGGGGCAGCGCTCTCACCTCTAACTCGTCTTCATTCTAGAGGTCTACCGTTTCGAAAAACCTCAGGACAATCTCTATCATGCCCGCATAGGCATGGCATGATGGCGGCGGGAGGGTAGACAGAGTCATCATACTTTGCTACCACTGTGCTACCGGGACAGGACAAATCAGCCCCATCTGTTGTAGAGTTCCTCCAATTAGGGAGAAGCATTCCTTGAATTTGAAATGCCACGCATAAGAGAGGTACAGCATGAAGTTCACCCACATCATCGCGTTCGCCGTCGCTGCTCTGCTCGCCTGTGGCGGTCCCAGCTGGGGCACAGAATCGACAGTGGCGCCCGCGCCGCCGACCAGCAATGCTGAGACGGTCCCCCTCTACACGAACCTCGGCTCGCACAACAAACGCATCTCCACGAACGTCGCGGCCACCCAGCAGTACTTTGACCAGGGTCTGCGACTCGTCTATGGATTCAATCACGCGGAAGCGATTCGCTCGTTCACGCGCGCGGCGGAACTCGATCCCACCTGCGCCATGTGCTACTGGGGGATCGCCCTCGCCTACGGCCCGAATGTCAACGCTCCAATGGACTCGGCGAGCGGCGTTGCCGCCTACGCGGCGGCGCAGAAAGCGCTGGCGCTCAAGTCCCACGCCACGGCGGCTGAGCGTGCCTACATCGAGGCGGTTGCGCAGCGCTACGCGGAGACCCCGCCAACGGATCGTGCTCCGTTGGACACGGCGTACTCGCGCGCGATGAAGCGAGTGGCCAGCACCTATGCCAACGACCTCGACGCCGCGACCCTGTATGCCGAATCGCTCATGGACCTCCGCCCGTGGAACTACTGGCGACCCGACGGGACTCCTTATCCCGGCACCAATGAAATCGTACGCCAGCTCCGGAAAGTGATCTCGCGCAATCCAAACCACCCCGGCGCGTGCCATTACTACATCCACGCGGTCGAAGCGGTGAATCCGAAGGCCGCGGTGCCGTGCGCCGAGCGGCTTGCTCGGCTCATGCCGGGCGAAGGACACATGGTCCATATGCCCGCTCACATCTACATCCGGGTCGGACGGTGGAACGATGCCGTGCAGGCCAACCAACATGCCATCCACACCGACGAAGTCTTCATTGAAGGGCAGCACCCGATGGGCGTCTATCCGCTCGCGTACTATCCGCACAACATTCACTTCCTCGCCTTCGCCTCCACGATGGCAGGCCGCAGTGCACAGGCGATCGAGGCGTCCAATACCCTCACGAGTAAGGTGAACGTTGATGTGGCGCGCCAGGTCGGGATGCTCCAGGAGATGTTGCCCTACCATGCCCTCACGCTCACGACGTTCGGGAAATGGGACGACGTGCTGGCCCAGCCGCTTCCACCGGAGGACATCCGCTTCTCGTACGCGATGGCGCACTACGCTCGCGGTGTGGCGCATGCCGCCAAGGAACAGTGGCCGGAGGCGCAAGCCGCGCTCGACACGGTGACGGCGATCAACGCCGCAACGCCCGAAGGTGCTGATGGCAAGACGGCGCTCTCGATCGCCGTGCATGCACTGTCCGGCGAGATCGCCACTCGTCGCGGGGACTTGGAGGCGGGGATCACCCACTTTCGCGAGGCGGCCAAGATCGAGGACGGCGGACTCTACTTCGAACCGCCCAAGTGGTACTATCCGATTCGGCACTCGCTCGGCGCCACGCTGTTGAAGGCGCGACAACCTGCCGAGGCCGAGAAGGTCTACCGCGCGGACCTCCGGCGCTTCCCGGAGAACGGCTGGTCTCTGTTTGGGCTCGCGCAGGCGCTTCGGGCGCAGAAGAAGAACTCCGAAGCGGACGCCGTGGAAGCGCGCTTCCGCAAAGCCTGGGCGAGCACGGACGTGACGCTGACGGCATCGAGGTTCTAGTGAATCGAGTGAGATTCCGGTTCACTCCCTAGCCTGCTGGATTGATGAGCCAAACGCATCATGTCGCCGTTCTTTCGGTAGTATGGTTCCTCTGGCTCTCCTTGGCAGCTCATGCAAATGAGGACGTTTTAGCTGTCGGGATACAACAAATCAGCATCAGCGCTGGACCGGTTTTCCCATTACGCTTAACTCCGGCGCAGTCATCCAAATTGTTTGGAGAACAGACTACCGCGAGTTGGGCGATGACCATCACGGAGCCGCGAGGGAAAGGAATCTTCGATGGCGCGCTATCTTTAGGTGTCGAAGCCGTCTTATTCCATACAAGGCGGCCTGCAGAAAGCTACAACGTTGGGGCGATGCCGTATTTACGTCATGTCTTTGGAAGTCGTTCGGTCGTTCGACCCTATGTCGAAGGTGGCGGTGGAGGCATGTGGGGTACACTGGCAGGAACACCAGAGCAGCCATCGGATGTGAATTTTCTCCTCATGGCAGGCGCGGGGCTGTCATGGTTCTTTTCTCCCCATGCTGCGGTGTCGCTCGGCTATCGGTTTTATCATATTTCAAATGGCGGCTTAGGGGACCCCAATAGCGGACTGAACTACAACTATCCATTCATTGGATTGTCGTATCTTCACTACTAGCCACTGCTGTCAGTCAAAAGATGGGGCTATTGGCGAAGAAGAAGATGAGGGCAGGCGAGGAGGTCAACACGCTGTTCGACTGTGAGGAGAGGCAACCATGATATCCTCCTCGTCTCTCATTGAAAGAGAATGTAGACTAGTCCCATATCCATAGCTCATCCGCCAAAGGGCGTCGATTTCCATGATAATTTTATGGGCCGGATCCACTTCATCCTTGTGGGTCGGATCGTTGGCTTGACGCCAGTTGTTAGCCTGTACAGCCTTCATAACATTCCTCCTTCGCCTCTTATCAGCACCTGAAAATGATGCATTGTTGTAAATTTGGCGGGGAAAGAAAACTGGTGGTTCCCCTAGGCACCATTCAGGTCGTTTTTGTGAACAATGAGCCAGGGAGACACTCATGCAAGCAAGCCGTCCTTTTCTCTTTATGGCATGCGCCGAGCTGCGACAAACCCTAGGGGAAGAGGCAGACGACGAGAAACGGTTGGTCGAGTTGCTCGAAACCGTACCTTTGGATTCCATCTATTTCCATACCCACAGCTACTTTCTGAGGCACAGTTACGTGGAGCGGGTATACCCGAATGATTTCGCGCAGTGGGTGGCGATGGAAGTCCGCGATCATGTGCTGGGGGAGCGGCTGTCGGTCATCGATCCATTCGAGTTCACGGAACTCGATGCACTGCGAGGCGAACTGATTTCGGTGATCGACGATCATCTGTCGAAAACGCCCATCGTTCCCCGGGTCATCTTTGGCGAGCCGTTCTATTTCAATACATCGCTCATCTTCGAAGTCCCGACCCGCATGGAAGTCCGGACGCTTCGGGAGTTTCGGAACGCGCTGAGCGAGGTCGAAGTGAGTGCCATCTATTTTCACGTCTTCGAAGCGAGACATCGTCTTCGCCATGAAGACAGCGATTTCTCCGCGTGGATTCAGCAGAGTCTCGGTATGCCCGAACTGGCTGACAAACTGCGCACCATCAACCCGTATCTAGGCAGTCTCGAACGAGTGCGCTCAGCATTGCTCACGGTGTGCGACGAGTTTTTGAACTGAGCCAGCAGCCACCAGGCATATGAAGGACTTGGCAAGATGACAGATCCATTGTGGTTCAAGGACGCCGTCTTTTACGAGCTTCACGTCAAAGCTTTTCATGACGGGAATGGAGATGGGATCGGAGATTTTCGGGGGCTCATTGAGAAACTCGATTATCTCGAATGGCTCGGGGTGACCTGCCTCTGGTTGCTTCCCTTCTTCCCGTCTCCATTGCGTGATGATGGGTACGATGTGGCCAATTACGTGTCCATTGCTCCGGATTATGGATCGTTGGAAGATTTTCGAGAATTCCTCGATGAAGCGCACAAACGGGGAATGCGCGTGATCGTGGACCTCGTGCTCAATCACACTTCGGACCAGCATCCATGGTTTCAAGAGGCGAGAAGTTCGCCTCAGTCGGCCAAACGCGACTACTACGTCTGGAGCGACACGGACAAGCGATATCAAAAGGCACGAATCATTTTTATCGATACTGAGAAGTCGAACTGGACCTGGGATCCGGTCGCGCAAGCCTATTACTGGCATCGCTTTTTTAGTCACCAGCCGGATCTGAATTACGATAATCCAGTACTTCAGCAAGCCATGCTGGACATCATGTCCTTCTGGCTCGATCAAGGTCTCGACGGATTTCGGTGCGACGCGGTCCCGTATTTATTTGAACGGGAAGGCACGATCTGCGAGAACCTTCCCGAGACTCACGCCTATCTGAAGAAAATTCGAAAGCGGATCGATGAGGCGTATCAGGGACGCATCCTGCTCGCGGAAGCCAACCAATGGCCTGCCGATGTCCGTCCCTATTTTGGAGAAGGGGATGAGTTTCACATGGCGTTTCATTTTCCGCTCATGCCAAGGCTTTTCTTGGGAGTGCGGAGTGAGGATTGGCATCCCATTGTCGATATGTTTACGCACACGCCCCCGAT
This sequence comes from Nitrospira sp., assembly GCA_025935475.1. Lineage (GTDB taxonomy): Bacteria > Nitrospirota > Nitrospiria > Nitrospirales > Nitrospiraceae > Nitrospira_C. The sequence continues at coordinate 15,713 of JAICVE010000014.1, forward strand.
CCCTGACAATTGCCAATGGTGCTTGTTTTTGCGGAACCATGACGAACTGACATTGGAGATGTGCGCCGGTGAGGAACGAGATTACATGTACTACGCCTATGCGCGAGATCCGCTCATGCGGCGCAACATCGGCATCGCCCGGCGGTTGGCACCGTTGTTGGACAATGATCGTCGAAAGATCGAGTTGCTCAACAGCCTGGTGTTTACGCTTCCTGGAAGTCCGATTATTTACTACGGGGATGAAATCGGCATGGGAGACAATGTCCATCTGGGGGATCGCAATGGCGTCCGGACGCCCATGCAATGGTCTGCTGACCGAAACGGCGGATTTTCGAAGACCGATCCTTCGAAGCTCTACCTTCCCGCCATTTCAGATTCCGTCTATGGCTTCAACGTGACGAACGTCGAATCGCAGCGGCAGGCGCCGCATTCGTTGTTACATTGGATGCGGCAAATGATTGCGAGACGAAAACAGCAACCGGCATTTGGGCGAGGGGCGCTGACCTTCCTGCGCCCGAAAAACGACCGAGTCTTGGCGCATATACGTGAACATGGGGGAAATCTCTTGCTGCTCGTGCATAACCTGGCGGGATCGGCGCAATCGGTAGACTTGGATTTGGGACCATTCGAGGGCCGAGTGCCCGTCGAGCTCCTTGGCGGGTCGCGGTTTCCTGTGATTAGTAAACGTCCCTATGTGTTGAGTTTGGCTCCCTATGGGTTTTACTGGTTCAACTTGGAACAGAAACCCGGTGACGATCTCTCTTACGGAATGGAAGGAAGTGTCCTGTAGCGTGCACTTGTTTTGACGGAAACACGATGGCTCAAGAATTGGATGAGTATCAAGACTATGCGCCGAAAGGCACAGTGGAGTTTCTGTATCGCTTGA
>JAICVE010000079.1 GCA_025935475.1 Nitrospira sp.
GAGTTTCCGCTTTCGGAGCAGTTGAAGACGGCATTGGCGGACAGCGACCACTTTCCCGCCGCCGGGTCGACCCGAGCAGGGGAGAGCTGTCCGGTGGAACCGCAGGCGCCCGCGGTCAGGCCTGGTTGAGGGAGATTCATGAATCATCCGTTGCTCATTGACACAGACACGTTGCAGAAGCAATTGGGGAAGCCCGGGCTTGTCGTCATCGACGTGCGCGGGGATGCCGCCTATGAATACGGCGGCCATATTCCCGGGGCCGTGCACACGACCTGGCATCAATATAGCGATCCCAAGGCCGTGGCCAAGGGATTGTTGGACCCCGAAACGACCCGCATGGAGCAGAAAATGCGGACGCTCGGCCTCAATCAGGATAGCGAGGTCGTCATCTACTCCAATCCCTTTGATAATTGGGGAGACGAAGGGCGCATGTACTGGATGCTCGAATATTTCGGTCACACGAAGCTGCGCATTCTCGACGGCGGTTGGGTGAAATGGGTGGCCGAGCAGCGGCCGTTTGAGCATGGACGTGTGACGCCAAAACTCGGAAATTTTACGATCAGGTTGGCCGGCCACATCATCATCGCGAAGGACGAGCTGCGGGCGCTGCTCAAGCACCCTCAGCCCAGCACAAAGATTCTCGACGCCAGAAGTCTTGAAGAGTACCTGGGGAAGGAAGTCTCGGGCATCCCCCGACCGGGACATATTCCCTCCGCGATTCATGTATCGTGGAACGGATTTTTGACCACGGATGCAACCGTGAAGGATCTTGCCGCGATCAGGGCCGGTCTCGAAGAAAAAGGGTTGGAGGCGGATGACGATATCGTGTGCTACTGTACGGGCGGCGTCCGGTCATCGTGGCTGTATTTTGTGTTGAAGCTTGCCGGGTATAGAAAGGTGCGAAACTATCCAGGTTCGTGGTGGGAATGGAGCCGTGATTTTGCCTGCCCTGTTGAAAAAGATTTTCAAGGCCTACAAAAGATATTGGGCATCGAGGCGCCTGCTCGGCCTTCTTGACACTCAAAAACCTGCTGTGTAAGGTGATTCGTCTAGTTGCCATTTCTATTCCGTACGACATGCACTCAAACCATGAGGAGGATCCCATGACGATGAGCATCCGACGTGGAGCGGCGGCATTGGCCGCGGTTGCGCTGCTGGCGTTGCCGGTAGTCGCCCAGGCTGACAACAAGCACGTGAGTGAAGCCATTGAACATGCCAAGGGTGCGGCGAATCACGGCAAGCAAGGCCATGCCGATGCTGCGGCGCAGCATGCGGAAGAGGCGCTGAAACACGCGCAGGCCGCCGGCGTGAAGAATCCTCACCTGGACGAGGGCATCAAGGAATTGAAGGAATCAGTCGCCCACGGCAAGGCCGGTCATGCCGACGTGGCCGCCCAACATGCGGATGCCGCCGTCATGCACCTCTCTGAAGTCAAGTAAGTCTTCACGGCGAGGGGCAAGAGGTGAGGGGCTGTTGTGAGCCCGTGCCTCTTGCCCTTTGTGTTTGTGCCGGTCTCCCAGGTCTGATCTGGTTTGGTCTTTATGCGAGTTGGGTACTATCAAAACAATCCGGAATTTGGAAAGGTGGCCGAGAATCTCGACCGCATTGCGGCCGCGCTCGAAACGGCCGCAGCCGATCTTCTGGTCCTGCCTGAACTCTGTGCATCGGGGTACCAATTCGTCTCGACCGAAGAAGTACGCGACTTGGCCGAGCCGGTTCCCTCCGGACGTACGACGAAGCGGCTGCTCGATCTCGCCAAGCACAGACAGATGGTGATCGTCGCCGGTCTGCCGGAGCAGGCCGGGACGACCTTCTACAATTCTGCCGTGGCTGTCGGTCCGCAAGGCTTCATCGGGTGTTATCGGAAGACGCATCTCTTTTTCGAAGAAACGCTGTTTTTCACTCCTGGTGACACCGGTTTTCACGTCTGGGACATCGGGCCTGCCAAGATCGGGGTCATGATCTGTTTCGACTGGTATTATCCCGAGGCAGCCAGAACGCTGGCGCTGAAAGGCGCCGACATCATTTGTCATCCGTCGAATCTCGTGCTGCCGAACTGTCCCGATTCCATGCCAGTGCGCTGTCTCGAAAACCGGGTGTTTGCTGTGACCTGTAACCGGACGGGCAGCGAGGCACGCCAGGGGAAGGACCGGCTCACGTATATCGGCAGCAGCGAAATCGTCAGTCCCCGTGGCGCCATCCTTCACCGGGCGCCGCGCGATCAGGAAGCGCTGTGTGTCGTGGAAATTGATCCCGCCGAGGCACGCAACAAGTCTGTCACTCCCTATAACGATCTGTTGAGAGATCGCCGCGAATCCTTGTATACGTGACCAATCGCCGCGTCGCGGTTGTTTTCCTGTCTTGCGTGTGAGACATCGGCAGGATAGGATAATTCCATGCAGATTCCCTTGAAGGCTCAGCTCGGCAAAGGCATCTTCCTGGTGGCCGCTCCCAATCTACGAGATCCCAATTTCAGACAGACGGTCGTGTTACTTTGTGAACATGGTGCCGAGGGCGCACTCGGCGTCGTGGTCAATCGGCCGACGGCGATGTCAGTATCCGAAGCGCTTCCGCAGGTGCCGGTGTTGGAGGGGCAGCGCCACGTGTTGTTCTCGGGTGGGCCGGTACAGCCGAATCAAGTAATGCTGCTTTATCGGTTGGATCAGTTGCCCGACAATTCCCACCACGTCTTCGATGGCGTGTGCTTAGGTGGAGATATGGAACTGGTGGATAAAATTCTGACGACCAGCCAAGGGAAAGAGGCCTTTCGCGCCTATGTCGGCTACTCAGGCTGGGGGCCAGGTCAATTGGAATCGGAAATGAGGATTGGATCGTGGATCACGGTCCCTGCCGATCCGGCGATGGTGTTTGAGAAGGACCCGACACGTGTGTGGTCCGAGATTGTCAGTGCGTTGGGCGAAGAATTCCGCTTGTATGCGGACATGCCATTCGATCCTTCCCTCAACTAGCCCCTCGACGCCTCGTGCATTGCTTGCGGCCTCCGGCGCTTGGGTGTTACCCTCCACGCGATGAACGAGCCATCCGATGATTTCTCGTTTCGTGGTGTGTTCGTCCGCCTCACTGGTGCTCTTCTCATTCTCATTCCTGCGCTGCTCACCGGCTGCGGCGTTGCCTATACGATCATCAAATCTGAGTCGAAGTTCGACAAGCTTGCCGTGCCGATGACCAAGGCAGAGGTCGTTGAAGAAATCGGCGGGCCGGACCGAGTCCTCCGGGATGACGGCCGCATGTTGGTGTGGGAATATTCCCTGACGGCGCGAAGACAATGGCTCTACGAACTGGGACTCTGTCCGATCTCCGTCTGGGTCGGCGGGTGCATTATTTATCCCTTCACCAACGTGGCCATGGAGCATGAGCGCGAGTACCCCCATCATGTAGTGCTGGTCAACGACGAGCTGTGTGCGTGGGGTACCCCGGTCGCGATCCTGCAACGGCGCAGAGCCTGCGAAACGGTCGGCTATCAGTACGGCCGCATGTCGGGGACGACGGGTCGCCCCGAGCCGGTCGTGACGGGGCTGGGACCCATCAATCGGGACAGCATCGATCGCTACAAGACGATGGCGGTGATGGTATTGGAAGATGCGCCCAACGTGCCCGGTTCCGGCTCACGTGTGGCCGGGATCGTGACCACGCTGTTGCTGGATCTCGACATCAATATGGTGGAGCGTGCCAAGCTCGATGAAGTTCTCAAAGAACAGGTCATTCAACTGACGCATGCAGACGACGCGAATGTGCTCAAAGTGGGAAAACTCGTCGGTGCACAGGCCATCATTGTCGGCGGTGTGCAGCAATGGGAGCGTCAAGAGCAGAGCCGCAGCAACAAGGTCTCGCTGTCCTTGCGGATGATCGATGTCGAAACCGGACAATTGCTCTTCAACGGCGAGGGCCACCTGGCCGACTTCACCAGCGATGATCCCGAGGGCTCGGCGCATCTGATTGTGCATCGCATCCTTGCCCGTTTCGGATCGCAGACCGGACTGCTGGGATCCGGACGGATCGGCGTCAACTGGGAGTTGCTGGAAGAGCAGGGGATACGGTTCTACATGGTCCGCGAACTTCGCAGCGGGCTTCCCGCCGAGAAGGCCGGGCTCAAAGTCGGCGACCGCATTTTGGCTTGCAACGGCGTTTCATTGAACGCCGCAATGACGGATCGAGATGCCAAGCAGTTTTGCCGGGTGGAAGCGGGAGAAACACTGCAGCTTCAAGTCCGACGCGCCAACAACCCGATGGAGTTGTTCGTGACAGCGGAGAAGCGGCCGGGCTTGTAGTCAACGACGGAAGGATAGAGCGCATGAGTCAGAATCCACGGCAGTCGGGAGCCGATGGCCTGATCAAGAAACTGCATGAGCGTCCGCACGTGCCGCTCGCCCAGTGGCTTCGGGCGCCCGCCCATGTGCATTACCAAGCCTTCCGCATGGCGGACCCGCCCGCGCAGCGCAGGTTGAGCCGGGAGGAGTTCCAATCTTGCCTCACGGCGCTTGGCGTACCGCAAGACAGCATTATGCTGCGTGAGACTTTCGGCTACGGGGTTAAGGAAACCGACAACGGCGAGCGACTGATCCTCATCTGGCAGGCGCATACCGAATACTATAATTACCAGATCTGGTATCTGCCCAATTCCAGGGTTGCGTTCGGCCCGGTGACGTTTCCAAACTACAAGTTCCCTCTACAGCCGCTCGGCACGGAAGTGTGCCGGTTGGATATCTTGCTTTCGTCCGAACCACTACCGACGCGCGAGCAGATGCAGTCCATGTTGCCGGGGCCGGTGCTCTACGGCAGCCGCATTCTCGATGAACAGACGAGCCTGGTGACCAGCTTTACCCCAGACGAGTTCGACCGCGAGCGATACTGGGTCGCCCTTGGTCCCGCGCACGTGCAGACCTCGCGTTTGAAAGAAATCGTCGATGCCATCGTACGGATCGAGACCTACTATCATCTCCTCTTGATGCAGAAACCGTTGTTCTCGACGGCGATCGATCAGGTCTATAAATTCGAGCAGGTGCACCTCAAACAGCGCGAGATCATCAGCGGGCACATCGCCCATGCCGACTCTCAGACGCTGCAGCGCTGGCTCAACAGTCTCACGCAGGATCTGTTGAAAACCAACCGGATCGCAGGGACACTGCATTTCGAACTATCGGCCTCCGTCCCGTATGACAAGATCGTGCACACGACCCTGGCCTCCTTGACCGAGAAGCCGCTCGACGCCTACCGGCCGGTCTCCGATTACGTGCTCAGCGGGATTACGGGCGTCGCAGAGGGCTATCAACAACTGTTGAGGCGCATCGATACGCTTCGGGCCGGCTTCGAGGGCATCATTTCAATCATTCGCGCCAGGGTCGATCTGATCTTGGAGGGACAAAATCTCGCGCTCCTGCAGAGCGTCGACAAGACCACCAAGAGCCAGGTGCTCCTGCAACATACGGTCGAAGGGCTGTCGGTGATCGTGATCGCCTATTACGTGGCGGGGTTAGGCGGCTATCTCTTCAAGGGTTTTCAGGAAATGGGGTGGCTGAGCAACGCCAACCTCGTGTCGGCGATTTTTGTGCCGATTGCCATCGGTCTTGCCCTCGCAATTACCACCGTGAGCAAGAAGTACCTGCACAGGAAGCTGTCGAGAGAACGTCCCTCCAGCCAGTCTGGGCCCACCGGGAGCTAGCTTAGTGGGCGGCTGTCTCGGTCAGGAGGCGCGCCAAACACCGGCCTGTCAAGGATGCAGGGTTCTTCATCACCTGTTCCGGACGGCCCTCGGCGACGAGCCGGCCTCCGGCATCTCCTCCTTCCGGTCCTAAATCGATTACCCAGTCTGCCGACTTGATCACGTCGAGATTGTGCTCCACCACCACGAGGGTGTTGCCCGCGTTCACCAGTTTGTGCAGCACGGCCAGCAATTTGTTCACGTCATCCATGTGCAAGCCGGTGGTCGGCTCATCCATGATGTACAGAAGATCCTTCGCGCTCGAGTCCTTGAGCTCTGCCGCGATCTTGAGCCGTTGGGCTTCGCCGCCGGACAATGTCGTTGCAGATTGCCCGAGACGCAAATAGCCAAGACCGATTGAGGATAGCAAATGCAGCCGCTCTTGGAGCCTAGGCGTCCCCGAAAAAAAAGCGCGTGCCTCGTCGACCGTCATGTTCAGCACCTCAGAGATCGTCTTGCCGCGATGGCGAATCGCGAGGATCTCCGGCTTAAACCGTTGGCCTTCGCAGCGCTCGCAGGGCGCATACATGTCTTCAAAAAAGTACATTTCCAGTTTTTCAACGCCAGCCCCTTCACAACGCTCACATCGGCCGCCTTCGGCGTTGAACGAAAAATAGCTCGGCGTGAATCCTTGCCGCAAGGCGTCCGGCTCTGCGGCAAAGAGTTGTCTGATCTCGTCAAAGACCTTGAGGTATGTGACCGGATTGGACCGAGGCGTTCGCCCGATGGGCTGCTGATCAATTAGGCGGACACCCTTCATGTGTTCGATCCCCTTGATAGCGGTAAAGCGGCCCATGGGCAGGGTCTCGACGCGAAACGCCCGGGCGAGCGCGGCGTACAGCGTGTCTTCCACAAGTGTGCTCTTACCGGATCCGGATACTCCCGTGACGCAAATCAGCATGCCGAGTGGAAACCGCACGACCAAGTCCTTCAAGTTGTGTTCGTTGGCGCCGGCGATCACGAGGAATTTCCCCGAGCCTGAGCGTCGGGAGCGAGGCACCGGAATCTGCTCCTCCCCTCTCAAGTAGCGTGCGGTAATCGCACGGCGGTCTTGCACGAAGTCGGCAGCCGGTGCAGCGCACACGATCTCTCCGCCTTTTTCTCCGGATTGCGGTCCGAGTTCCACGATGTAGTCGGCTGACTCGATCATTTGGCGATCGTGTTCGACCACGACGACGGTGTTTCCTGCGGCCGCCAGGTCCTTCAAGATCCCGGCCAAGAGTTCGGTGTCCCTGGCATGAAGGCCTATTGTCGGTTCGTCTAACACATACAGGGTTCCAACTAGTCGAGCGCCCAACTGATTGGCCAGGGACACGCGCTGTGCTTCCCCGCCCGACAGCGTCTTGGTCTGACGGCCGAGCGTGAGATAGCCGAGGCCAACCCGTAAAAGAAATCCGAGCTTGGCCTTGAGCTGTCCCAACAGGTCCGCCCCCACCGCGTATTCGTACGGGCTCAAGGCCAGAGACCTGAGCCATGCCATCGCGCCTTCGATCGTCATCGACGTCACCTGCTGGATATCAGTGCCGGCCACCTTCACAAAGCCGGCATCGGGCTTCAGCCGGCTGCCCCGGCAGCTTGGGCACTCGAACGGCGTACGATAGCGGCTCAGGAGGACGCGTACATGGAGCTTGTAGCGTTTTCCTTCGAGGTATTCAAAAAAATCATTGATCCCGTCGAACGACTTGTCGCCCTCCCACAGCAGTTGCTGCGTATTCTTCTCGAGAAGCCTGTAGGGGACGGTCAGGTCCACACCTTTCCGCTTCATGGCGAGCAGCATCTGTTTCTGCCACCAGTCCGTGCCCGGTTTGCTCCATGGCTCGATGGCGCCCTGGACGAGCGACTTGTTCTGGTCGGGAATGACGAGCGCCGGGTCATAGCGCAGAACGTTGCCGAAGCCTTTGCATTCCGGGCAGGCGCCCAGCGGATGATTGAATGAAAACAGGACGGGACGAAGCGGGTCAAATGTGCGTCCACAACGTTGGCAGCGAAAACCTGAATGATAGGTCTGCAATCCCTGACCAATCACGTCCACCGCGCAGCAACCGTCGCCTTCGCGGAACGCCGTCTCGACCGCCTCGCAGAGACGCGACCGATTGTCTTCCCGAATGACCAGCCGGTCGAGGACCACATAGAAGGAAGGCTGACGATGGAGTGCAGGAGCCTTAGCCCCATGGAGATCGACGGTCTCTTCGCCAAGCCTGACTTTAGTGAACCCTCTGGTCAGGAGCGACTGGATAAGGGCCGGCTCGCTCTTGGCCGGTGGAGAGGACAGGGGAAACAGAAGCATGGCTCTGGCGTCGGAAAAGCGTTCGAGCAGATCCGCGGTGACGGTATCGGGGTGAAATGCCCGGGCCTCCTCATGACAGTCCGGGCAGATCGGTCTGCCAAGTTTGGCAAACAGCAGCCTCAGCAAGTCGGCGATTTCTGTCGCCGTACCCACGGTCGAACGCGCCGTCCTCACCTGGTTCTTTTGTTCGATGGCAATGGCCGGGCGGATGTTGAGGATCCGATCCACGTCCGGCCGCGCGACCTTGTCGAGAAACATGCGGGCATAGGTCGACAGCGACTCGACGTACCGCCATTGACCCTCGGCAAAGAGCGTATCGAAGGCAAAAGAGGATTTTCCAGATCCCGATAGTCCAGTGACCGCCGTAACCTGGTTATGCGGGATGCCGAGAGAGATATTTTTCAGATTGTTTTGCCTCGCCCCCTCCACGAAAAGGGTCTCTGAGGGCGGTGGCGTTTCAGTAAGGTGAGGCACGTCGACTCGTTCCTTCGGAGGATGACCTGTCATCCTAGCAGGCTGTGCGGGGCACTACCAGCGCTGGAATTCCCGTTTGCGGTGGGAATCGTGGTTTGTCTTGGGAAATCAAAAGCGGGATGAGAGGATGGGAAGGCTCATGTCGCGATACCGCGACATCCATCGGCCATTAGACAAAGGAATGACGCTTCTATGACGCAGCCGGCTGAGCCGACGGACTATCTGGGAATCGGACGTCAATTAGCCAGGCTGCTGGGCTCCAGCCTGGAGGGGCCCTCGGGAGAGGCGCTCAAAGAGTTGGCGCGCGCCTATGATCCCTCTGCCAATGAGGCGCGCATCAGCGCGGAAGTCTTTCTGTTCCACAAGTATCTGATCGTGCAAACGTGCGTGGGAATGTTTCCCAGCTCGGAGGTGGAGCGCGTGATCGGCGGTCTGTTTGCCGCATTGAATGAGCGAGCCACGGGGCTTGAGTTCAGTCAGGAGCGACAGAATGCGATGGAACAGATGTGGCAGATGAGGGCCAAGCAGTTCGACCGGCCCTTTACCGAGGACCGCGAGCATTTCCTGGACGAAGGCAGCGACGGCGTGTTTTGGAAGCGATCCATCACACAGTTTTGCCAAAACGTGCGTGAGATCGAACACCCGCCGGACATCTGGGCCGGCGGCAAGGGACCATCGCACAAGGCCAGCACCTGCGTCACCGAGACCGTCGACCATCTGGTGTCGGCGATGACCGAAATGAGCCGGCTCCATTTCGGTCAGGCTGCCTGATGATGCCGCGGTCGATCTGCGCCTAGTTATACGAAAAAGGTGAGAGGGCGTACACTGCCGCGGGTTCTTCGTGCGGACAGTGTTTCGTCAGATACTCGCTGAGCCTGGCGGCCGAGTCCGGGCTAATGTCCGTCACTTCCACGCCGAATTCCAGACCGTCCGTCCACCGAACCACGGCCTCCGCTATGGTAATCCGGTGAGGGGGATTGGAGCACAGGATCTCCACCGTCATCGCGGTGCCCTTGGCGACCGGACGCCTCCCTTGGGCGCGCCATCCCCGACGTGACATGTCCACGAGCATGCCTTCGTAGCGGATCTCGTCCAGGATATATTCAATCGGACAGCTTACCGTATGCCGTTTTCCGTGACGGGGTTCGTGCCATGCCCCTGGGGATGGCCGTCCGGAGGTTTCTTCGATGGGAAGACTCAGTCCCTCGTCTGCTCGCTGTATCCTCGACCGCCATAAGCGCTGAAGCCCTTGCGAGGCTCCTGCAGCCGTCAAACTGGCCACGCCGCAGAGTGACACAAACTCCATC
>JAICVE010000405.1 GCA_025935475.1 Nitrospira sp.
CCTGAAGGCCGTCACCGACGAATTCAAACAGACGTGGAAGTGAACACCGGAGTGGCTTATGCCTAGTCTTCATGACATCCGCCGGCGGATTAAATCAATCGGCAACACCTCACAGATCACCAAAGCGATGCAGATGGTGGCGGCCTCGAAGATGCGCAGAGCGCAAGAAGCCGCGCGGACCACGCGGCCCTTCGCTCAATTGCTCTATCGCATCCAACGCCAGGCGACCACTCACGCCCCAGATGATTTCACCCATCCGCTGCTGGAGATGCGCGAAGTCCACAAGCGTGCGGTGATCCTGGTCGGGACGGATAAAGGTTTGTGCGGCGGGCTCAACAGCAACCTGTTTCACCTGGTCACCCAATTTGATCCCGCGACGACCCTGTTCATCACCGTCGGAAAACGGGCGGCACAGTTCATCGCGCACACGGGTAGGCAGTTGGTCGCGGAGTTCACGTTCAGCGATTCGCCCCGCTTCGAGGAGGCGCGTCCGATTGCGTCTTCTGCCCGCGATCTTTTTTTGAAACGCCAAGTGGATCAAGTCCAGGTTGTCGCGACGCGGTTCATCAACACGATGACCCAGGAACCTGTTGTGGTTGAGTTTCTGCCGATCGGCGAGATCAAAGGGCTGAAGATTCCCGGCGCGGAATCGGAGCCGGACCAAGCCGCTGACGCACGCCAGTTCCTCTTTGAATTAAGCGCAGCGGCGGTGCTCGAATATCTTTTCGGCCACTACCTCAACATTTACATTTACCAGGTCCTGCTCGAGGCCAAGGCCAGCGAGCAGAGCGCCCGCATGGTGGCGATGAAGGGCGCCTCGGACAACGCTACCCACCTGATCAAGGACCTGACGCTCCATTACAATAATCTGCGTCAGGGCAATATCACCAAGGAACTCTTGGAAATTGCCGGCGGCCAACTGGGTAACGATTAAAAAATATGAAACCAGGTGAGGAAAATGAATAAGGGCAAGATTGTTCAAGTCGTTGGTCCGGTGGTGGACGTCGAATTCACAGAAAAACTGCCGGGCATCTACCACGCTCTGACGGTGGAATACAAAGTTCATGACCGGGCCTTCCAAGTGACGCTCGAGGTGCAGCAGCATCTCGCCGACAACTGGGTCCGGACCGTGTCCATGTCGGGAACGGAGGGTCTCAAACGCGGGTACGAGGTCATCGACACCGAGGCGCCGATTTCCGTGCCCGTCGGGGAAGGGGTGATGGGGCGAGTCTTTGATGTGTGTGGTAGGCCGGTAGACGAACGCGGCCCGGTCAAGGCGGAGAAATACTATCCCATCCACCGCCCGCCGCCCCGACTCGTGGAGCAATCGACGTCTCCCGAAGTGCTCCCCACCGGCATCAAGGTCATTGATTTGATCTGCCCCTTCTTGAAGGGCGGCAAGGTCGGTGCGTTTGGCGGTGCCGGTGTGGGCAAGACCGTCGTCATCATGGAACTGATCAACAACATCGCCAAACTTCACGGCGGCGTGTCGGTGTTCTGTGGCGTCGGCGAGCGCACCCGGGAAGGCAGCGACCTCTACAAGGAAATGTCCGACGCGGGAGTCATCAACCAGAAGGACCTGGGCGCGTCGAAGATTGCCCTCGTGTATGGCCAGATGAATGAACCGCCGGGCGCCCGCCTGCGGGTCGCCCTGGCCGGCCTCGCGATCACCGAGTACTTCCGGGACGAGAAGAATCAGGACGTGCTGTTGTTCATTGACAACATCTTCCGGTTCTCGCAGGCCGGTTCCGAAGTGTCCGCGTTGCTCGGACGCACCGCCAGCGCCGTCGGTTACCAGCCGACCCTTGCCACCGAGATGGGCGCGCTCCAGGAACGCATCACCTCGACGAAGAAGGGCTCGATCACTTCGTTTCAGGCTGTGTACGTCCCGGCCGACGATCTGACCGACCCTGCGCCGGCCACGACCTTCGCGCATCTGGACGCGACCATCGTTTTGGATCGGTCGATTGCCGAATTGGGGATCTATCCGGCGGTAGATCCACTCGCCTCGACCTCCCGTGCCCTGGCGCCGGAAATCGTCGGCCAAGAGCACTACAACGTCGCGCGTGGAGTGCAGAGGATGCTGCAGCGACTCAAAGACCTGCAGGATATCATTGCGATTCTTGGCATGGACGAGCTTGCGCCGGAGGACAAACTCACGGTGCTCCGTGCCCGGAAGATTCAACGCTTTCTGAGCCAGCCGTTCAGCGTGGCGCAAGTATTCAGCGGACGGGAGGGCAAACAAGTCCCCGTGGCCGAAACGGTGCGGGGTTTCAAAGAGATCCTCGAAGGCAAGCACGACGCCGCAGCGGAAGGCGACTTCTACATGAAGGGCGGCATCGATGAAGTCAAACCGAATTGAGGGATCGCGCTGAACATGGCCAACACGCTGAAATTGGAGATCGTCACGCCGGCGGGCACGGTGTACTCCGAAGACGTGGAGATGGTCACCTTGCCAGGGGTGGCGGGTGAGATGGGGATTTTGCCACAACACGTTCCGCTGATTTCGCAAATGGTGCCGGGCGAAATGATCGTGCGCAAGGACGGCCGTGATCTGTTCGTCGCGACGGGCGAAGGACTCATCGAAGTCACCGCCAACCGTGTCGCCATCCTGACGGACCTCGCCATTCCGGCCGACCGCATTGACGAGGCGAAAGCCGAAGAAGCGCGGCAACGCGCTGAAGCCCGTCTCCGCGAAAAACTCTCGGACGAGCAAGTCGCTGCCGTCAACGCCTCGCTCACCCACTCCCTGGCCCAGTTGCGTGTCAAGCGACGCCGACACATGTAATATGGATCCCGCGGCTATTTCAGCAAATAATTTTGCGATGAATTTAGTTTTTGCGCGTTCGGTTAGTCGCCGCGCATAGTATCTATTCCTTGGCACTGACGCAGAGGAACCAAATACGAGCATCGATCAAA
>JAICVE010000467.1 GCA_025935475.1 Nitrospira sp.
ACATGTCGTCATCACGGGTCGAGGCGGCCACGGCATCATGGCTGAAGAAGCCGACCTCGTCACCGAGATGACGCAAGCAGCGCTTCCATATCGGAAAGGCGTCAAGGAGCAGCCGGGAGTCGAGTGTTGAGAGGGCCAGTGAAGAAGATCTGCGAGAATTGCGGGCATGTATTCGAGTGCGGTGGATATCAATGCTGGTGTGGAAGGCTCGGCATTTCTCAGGAGCAGATGGATTGGATCGAAAAGTCGTTCCACGATTGCTTGTGTCCGCTCTGTCTTCAACAGGTGGTCGACGGGAAGCTCGGCTCTCTCTCTGTCACGAAACCGCAATAAGGGGGAACGGTGCGAATTACCAAGGTGTACACGAGAACCGGTGACGAGGGTCAGACGCGGCTGGCCGGGGGACAGCAGGTTTCCAAAGACAGTCTTCGCGTCGAGGCGTACGGCACGGTGGATGAATTGAATGCCTCCGTCGGCCTGGTGAGGGCGATGAACGGAGAGGCTGGTCGCGCATCCGCCAAGCAGTTGGAGCAGGATCTTCGATGGGTCCAGAACAAGCTGTTTGATCTCGGCAGCATCCTGGCGACTACGCCAGGACAGGTCTTCAAGAACATGCCGACGATCAAGGCGCAGGATGCCACTCGGCTCGAGCGCATGATCGATCGATGTCAAAAAGACTTGGCGCCGCTCAAAGAGTTCATTCTGCCAGGTGGCGGCAAAGTGGCGGCGACGCTGCACCAGGCGAGGACCATCTGCCGTCGGGCCGAACGGATCTGCGTTCGTTTGGCCAGGGAAGAACCGCTCGATGGGCAGATCATCAAATTTGTGAATCGCCTGAGCGATGCGCTCTTTGTCTGGGCTCGATGGGTGGCCAAGACACAAGGGGAACCGGAATTTCTGTGGGAACGTGAAACCGACCGCGCGGACGAGGCGAAATAGGAATATGCCGGCGCGAACGATCATGATTCAAGGCACCGCCTCTCATGTCGGAAAGTCCGTCCTCACGGCGGCCTTGTGCCGGTCGTTTTTCCGTCGCGGCCTTCGTGTCGCACCCTTCAAGGCGCAGAACATGTCCAACAATTCCGTCGTCACGCCCGACGGCAAAGAAATCGGCCGGGCACAGGCGGTCCAAGCCGCCGCCTGCCGGCTGCCTCCGCGAGCCGACTTCAATCCAATCCTGATCAAGCCCGAATCTCACACGACAGCGCAGCTCGTCGTCGGAGGCGAGGTGGTCGGATCCTTGTGTGCGAAGGATTTTGGTCGCGTGCGGCGTGAGTATTGGAGAGCGGCGCAGGAAGCTTTTCAACGGCTTTCCCAGGCCTTCGATGTCGTGGTGCTCGAGGGCGCCGGGAGTCCGGCTGAAGTCAACCTGCGACACTGCGACGTCGTCAACATGCAGATGGCCCGCTATGCCTCGGCGCCGGTACTGCTCGTCGGTGACATTGAGCGAGGAGGCGTATTCGCCTCGCTTGTAGGGACCTGGATTCTGCTCGACGAAGCCGATCGTCGGCATGTGAAGGCGTTCGCCATCAATAAATTTAGGGGCGAGGCGACCCTGCTTGACGATGGAGTCGAACGAGTGTCCCGCGAAACGGGATTGCCCTGCGCCGGCGTGCTTCCGCACTGGGGCGACTTGGATGTGCCAGAAGAGGATGTCTTGGGATGGAATGGTTCTCAGCGGCGAACGCCAGAGAGAGCCGATCGCGTCGTCATCGGGATCGCCGATGTGCCCGGCATTTCCAACTTCACGGACTTCGAGCCGTTGACGGGAGAGCCGGATGTCGAAGTGGTTCGACTCAGTGAAGCGATGGACTGTCCATTGGATGCCGTCATCTTTCCAGGATCGAAGCAGACAATCCAGGCATTGCGCTTCGTGCGTGAGCGAGGTCTCGATCGGCTTGCGCATCGCGTGTTGGCCGCAGGCGGAACGGTGGGCGGCATTTGCGGCGGCTATCAACTGTTGGGAAGGGTGATTCGCGATCCTGAACGTCTAGAATCATCTCATGAAGCCGTGGATGGCCTCGGGATGCTTCCAGCCGAGACGACCTTTGCCCTTCCCAAGATTGTCGAACAGGCGTCAGGCCGGCATGCGGAGAGCGGATGTTCGGTTGTAGGCTATCAGGTACGAATGGGACGGACCGCGGTTCCCTCGGAGGCCCAGCCCTTCCTTGAGCTGACGGTGAATCATGGCTTGCTGCACTGCCCCGAGGGGATGAGCCTTCACGGTGGCCGGCTTTTTGGAACCTCTCTCCATGGGCTCTTCGATCAGGCGCTCTTCCGCCGCTGGTGGG
>JAICVE010000368.1 GCA_025935475.1 Nitrospira sp.
ATGGCCCCACCAAGCTCGCCTTCCTTCGCGCCTTCCCGAGGATAGCCCGAGATATCACGCTGGCCTTTTGGCTCTCCATGGCAATCCAGACAGGCCTTGCTGTAATACAAGGGCAGCATGAGACGAAGGGTGTGGCCGCCATCCGTGATCTCCCATTTGGGCGGTGATTCGGCCGAGCCTGAAGCGTTTTCGGCAAGTGCCTTGAGAACATCAGTTTCATACGGGTCAGGTTTATTTTTTGCGTTTCTTAAAAATCTTTCTGGCGCGATTTGTCGGAGATAGATGCCAGACCATTTCTGAAACCGTTTGGCAGTTTCCGTTCCAAAGGTTGCGGGAATGAGTCCCTTGTAGCTGATTCCAGCAATATTAATCGGGGCTTGGTAACTCTCGATCGTCCTCTTACTTTCTTCTAGAAGGCGGTCAAGGAGGGGCCGTGCCATGGCAGGAAGCTTATCGCTGGAATTCGACAGGTTGATGCCCGTTCTTTGTTCAAATACCTTGAGGACCTGGTTCTCAAACACTACGGGAGTAAAGCCTTTGTCGCCTTTCGACGCATCGTTAATGAGGTCCTGATTCATGCCAACCACAAGACGGCCGGAATCGAAGAGGATGGCCAAAAGATGGGAAGTCACCCGCTCCTGTTCATGGTCTTGTGCACGTCCCCAAGTAGAGAAGGAAGCAAAGATGGACGCTGATAGTACGACCATCAGCGTAAGGCGGAGCGACAGAGATCTTAGCAACAGTGGTACATCAGGCATGAAGAGCTACGGTATTTTAGCGGGAGTCTGAGATCAGGCGCAAGAGCACGTTCGGCGGCCTGCCCGTTTTTCTGTTTAGAGGGTCGCTCGCGTGATCCTGTACAGAATGACCACGATACCGACGCACAGGAGACAAAGAGTGATCGAAACACCAATAAAAGAACGGGTTGCTTGAGCTGGGAAATAGGCTCGTCGAGGGACTTTTCTTCGACACCCGTACGAGCCGTGTCCTCACTTCTCTTTGGTCGGCGGTTTGAAGGTCTCCGTTTTAGTTTGCAGCTTGTTGACCAGGTCTTCGTAGGAGGAGGTGCGGATGATATTGGTGAACTGTCCGCGATAATTACTGGACATACTAATGCCATCTACCACAATGTCATACACATGCCATTCCCCGGAATTACTCAGTAGCCGATAATCGATCGGAAGCTCGCCTTTGCGAGCGATGAGTTTGGTCCGAACCTCTGCATAGTCGCCCTCACGGCGCTCGCCGAGATACTGAGTCTGTTCTCCTGAGTATGCTTCAATCCTTCCAGTGTAGGTACGGAGAAGAAGCTGCTCAAATAGTCCAACGAATTCCTTTCTCTGCGTCTCGTTCAGTTGATTCCAATGTGCGCCCAATGAGCGCTTGGCCATTTCCTCGTAGCTGAATCGATCACCGATGATCTTTTGTAGTTTCTGTCGGCGTTCCACGACTCGGTGTGGTTTTTTCAGTTCCTTGTCTTCCAGCAGACTGACCACCTGATCGATTGTGCTTTTCACTGCCTCCGTGGCTGTGCCGGCAGTGGCCAACAATGGTGTGAGAGAGAGTCCGAGCAAAAGCGCGATCCCAACGCCGATCACGTAAGGTCTGTGGGGCCTGATATCTTTTATGACAGAGAGGGGGTGAGACTGATATCGCATCGAATGCACCTCCTGAAGTAGTCCGCGCCAAGACGCCCAGGCTACGGTGTAAGAATGATTTCACCCGATGATACCTAGAATAAGAAGGTGTTGAAAGTGGGGGGCATCGGAGGATCGACTGGTGAATCCGGCCTCGTCTCGTAAGGGATTGATTGTTTGGTGGTGGTGACCCGCATCGAACGGGTGCCCGCGCTTATGAGTTGTCCTGCAGATCGCGTTAGTGCTGGGAACTACCTGTTCCCATATTCAGCTTGCCAAGTACGGGGTGCCCGTTTGCCAAACGCCACAGCATGAGGGACGAGATAAAAATCACGGGGACAGAGGAATTTCGACTTGCGCGGAATTGGTCTGTGGCTGATCAACTTTGGTGAGCACCTCATTGCAATAGTGCTTGATCAGCAACCGCTCATCCCCCGTGAGTGGTCGATACATAGCCATGCCCGCTATAAGATGCTCACAAGCCATGGTAAATTTATGTACTTCGTTTGAGAGCGGCATGAATATACCTTCGAAATTAGGGATGGGGAGAGGCTGTATTTTGCGCCTGTGCAGAGTGCTTGTAAATAGGCTCCCAAGCAGGGGCACCCTCCATGGAGGCCCGTAAGGAGTGATTCTCGGGACTGTCCTAGTAGGTTGCTTTTGAGGCCTCTGTAAAATCTCCCTTATGGCGGCTCATAGTGACATCAGAAGTATGGTCAGTTACTTCGTGGCCGAGGCGAAGAGTTTGTGTGAACGTATGCTCCTCTCTGACAGGATGAGGCTGAATGCTATGGACGTCCACGTGCTTCGAGCACAATTGAAAGTCCTCGATGCAGAAGCTGCCAATCTTGAATATCTTTTATCCGCATGGTCAGCCGGTGGAAGGACCACAATTGCGGCAGATCCGCCTGGTCGCAGCACACTCCCACACGAACCCCCCTTCCAGTAAGAAGGCCGCGCGGACTTATTTAAGCGAGCCGCATAATTCTCTAGGCCTCCGTTTCAAGGAATGGTCTGCGGGTCCGATAGTTTCAAGACCAAAGGGGAGTATGTAGAAATCGGTCGTACTCGCGCTTCATGATGCCGTAGCGCTCGCAGATGGGAGGTGCATTGTGGAGAGATCTGGAAATCTGAGCGAAGTGATATTGCTGCTTGGGCAATGGTTGCAAAGCCATGAATCCCACCAGGACAGTAGCGATCCGGCATTCATAGAGACGCATAAGCATGCGGCGGAGATCGCCGATCAGGTCCGCCTCAAAAGCCAAACGCTGACCGCGACTGAGACGCACTATCTGCTGGTCGATCTCGAACAAATAAAGCAGTTCATTCAGGAAGGGGAAGCCCAGCGTAAAGAGCGTGATCAACTACAGCGATGAACATCATGAGCATGCAAAGGGCGGAGGGTTGAGCGATGACCTGTGCTATTTACGCCAAAACCGCTGCCGAGCAGCAGCGCATAGGAAATGTCATGCGATATGTCCTGATTCTGGCTTTGATGGTTCTGAGCCACCTCGACGCCACGGCCGCGCGAGCAGGGCGGGTTGAGGACCGTGAATCACTACGCAGACTGCCTGGGGTGGAGGTTATCGTA
>JAICVE010000506.1 GCA_025935475.1 Nitrospira sp.
AAAATACCGGCGCATCCTCCTCAAGGTCAGTGGAGAGATGTTGGCCGGTGAGCAGGGCTACGGCATCCAACCGTCCATCCTCGAAGGCCTCGCTACCGAAATCGCCGAGGTTGTCAAACTCGACACCGAAGTCGCCGTCGTCATCGGCGGCGGCAATATCTTCCGCGGCATCGCCGCCAGCGCCTCCGGCATGGAGCGCGCGTCCGCTGATTACATGGGCATGCTGGCCACTGTGCTGAACGCGCTGGCGCTTCAAAACGCGCTCGAGCGCTCAGGCGTCATGACCCGGGTGCAGTCGGCGATCGAGATGCGCCAGCTCGCGGAGGGATACATCCGCCGCCGCGCCATCCGTCATCTCGAAAAGAAACGGGTCGTGATTTTCGCGGGCGGAACCGGCAACCCTTATTTTTCGACCGACACCGCGGCCGCGCTTCGCGCCATGGAGATCGGCGCCCAGGTCATCATGAAGGGCACGAAGGTCGACGGCATCTTCGATGCCGATCCCGCGCAGAATCCCTCCGCCAAGAAATACGAGCACATCTCTTTTCTCTCGATCTTGAACCAACACCTTAAAGTCATGGACTCCACCGCCATTAGCCTCTGCATGGACAACCAGCTGCCGCTGGTCGTGTTCAACTTGAAAGTAGCCGGGAACTTCAAGCGCGTGGCCATGGGCGAGCCGATCGGCACGACCGTGACGGCCGACAAGCGCTAATTAACGGAGTCGTTATGTCAAACCCAGCTGCGATTCGCCAAGCGGTCACAGGCAAAATGGAAGGCGCCCTTGAGCACTTACGACGGGATCTGGGCGGGCTGCGTACTGGTCGGGCGTCCGTTGCCCTCCTGGACAATATCCGTGTCGATTATTACGGCACGATGACGCCGCTCAGACAAGTCGCCAATCTCTCGACCCCCGAAGCCCGACTTCTCACGATTCAGCCCTGGGAGCCGCAGCTCATCAAGGAAGTCGAAAAGGCCATCTCCATGTCGGGTTTGGGCGTCACGCCATCGAACGACGGCAAGATCATTCGCGTACCGCTGCCTCCGCTCACCGAGGAACGTCGCAAGGAGTTGACCAAAATTTGCAAGAAGCACGGAGAAGACACGAAAGTGCACATCCGTGGGTTCCGGCGGGATGCCAACGAAGAGTTGAAGAAACTGCAGAAAGATGCGAAATTGACCGAAGACGAACTGCGCAAATCGGAAGCGGAGATCCAGAAGCTGACCGATCAATACGTACAGAAGATCGACGACGCGATCAAGAAGAAGGAACAGGAAATCCTGGAAGTCTGATCGCCGTCTCCGTACGTTGCGAGACCCACGCCGACGACATTTTTGCCGCCCTGCGTAAGCCTTGGTACACACAACCTACGCCAGCATCGACCTCGCCGCACTCATCCACAATCTCTCGAAGATTCGAGAACGCCTCAGTCACAACTGCAGCATCATGGCCGTCGTCAAGGCCAACGCCTACGGTCACGGCGCCGTGGACGTCTCTCGTGCATTAGGCCAAGCGGGCGTGACACGCTTGGCGGTGGCCTCGATCCACGAAGGCATCGCCTTGCGGGAAGCCGGCATCAACGGCAACATTCTGGTACTCGGCGCCCTTCTCGAGACCCAGATCCAAGAACTGTTCTCGTATCGGTTGACCCCCGTCATTCACGAACACCGTTTGCTTCCGCAGCTGGCCAAGGAAGCCGAAGTCGCAAATCAGCCCCTATCCATTCATATCAAGGTGGATACCGGGATGGGGCGCCTCGGCCTCCCGGCGGCCGAATTGTTGACGTTTCTGGATGCCGTTCCACG
>JAICVE010000054.1 GCA_025935475.1 Nitrospira sp.
AATGTTTGGTGCGCCTGACAGGATTTGAACCTGTGGCCCTCAGCTCCGGAGGCTGATGCTCTATCCAGCTGAGCTACAGGCGCTCCTGGTACTAAGGAACGTCACATTAGCACAGCATTTTGCGCCCTGTCCACCCGCTTCGACCGTGAGTTAGTGAGTTAGTTAGATGGGCGGTCTTTCGATCTCCGTCCTGCCTTTCGGAGCTCGAACAGATGAACGGCTCCGCGCACCTTTTCCAAAACCGTTTCGTTCGTGGCGGGTTTTCTGATCCAGTCGCCGACTCCCTGCTGGCCGACGGCGTCCAGGAACTGCGCAGGGGCGGCCCCGCTCAGCACCAAGACGGGAATCATCGGATAGTGCCTCTGGAAATGGGCAATGACAGTTGCTCCATTCATCCCTGGCATTTCCAAATCGCACAGGATAGCGGCGACGTCCGCTGCCTGCTCATCCTGTTCCATGAGCGCAATCGCCGCTTGCCCACCCTCGGCGAGGAGAGGATGATAACCGGCCTTTTTCAGCACCAACTGTAACGCATTTCTGATCTCTGCATCGTCATCGATGACGAGAATCGAATGTTGCACCATTGCGCCTTTCTGAGCCGACAGGGCGGTGCGCCCTGCATCCGGCTGGCCTTGTCCGGTGTCACTTCAAAGGTGCGGGTCATTGGGGCCGGCTTGTACGGCCACGGCCTCGATGCGTCGGGGTACAAATGCATAAGGGAGTAAGATCTCTTCGCCTTCGCGGCGACCTCTGGCAATGCGGCCAGTTCCGCCGCCTCAAGCGCCGCCAACTCTTGCTCTTCTGCCTCGAGTGTAGCTGAGAGTCGGGCGATCGGCACAAACGTTTGGACGGCGCAGGCACCATTCACCATGGCGTCCTGCCGTGCCGGAATGCCCATCGATCGACAGGTCAGGGGGCGATGATCATATATCGAGCAGAGACCATCGTCCCCCAAGGCGGGGCAGGGCGCGTCATGAAACGCGGTGGCGGCCTGGTCAATCTCCTCGTCTGACCAGCGACCGATGGATGCTGAAGGCTTCAACCGGGGATAGGCGGTTTCGAGTGCGCGTATTTGCTCAACCGCGCGTCCTTCGATACGTTCGCGCTGGTCGATTGGCAGCTGTCTGAGGCCTTCCTGCAACACGTGCACATCGAACTGGGTGACGGGAAACAAGCCGATGCAACAATGACAACAGCCGGCCCGACAGGGGATTTGGTTCAACAGGGCGGCGCTTGCCCGTCGAAACCAGTCGTCAGTTTTCCTGGCAAGTGTTCCGAGGTGGGAAGGTGTTGGGGGCTGCATGCCCCTTATTCCTCCGGTGCGGTGGCGGACATGTCAACGATTAGGGTGCCTTTCGGTGAATAAAACCCCTGTCCGTCAACTTGAACGATTCCATCGCAATTCTCCTGATAGAACTCAAGGATCCAACCGTTGAAATCGTAGCCTTCGTCAGTGATATCGGTCGGGTCCATCCTGGTGAGCAGGATGAAACGAGCTTTTTTCAGCTGGTCGGCCACCAGCGTGGCCTCGACGTCATCGTAGGATGTCAAGGCCTCGAGGAACTGGCCTTTTTCCTGTTCAAACGCGTCGTGATAGGTGCCTCGGTCGCGGAAGCAAAAAAGCTGTACAGGTTTTCTGGCGCGGTCGTATTGCAGGATCACATGCACCCAGGCCCATTCGTCTAAGGCTTCCTCTGTCATGTCCGTCGGCAGGATTGGCAGTTGGCCGCGGGACTTCAAAAACTCGATCATGAGACGAAGAGGAGAGGGATTTTCTTTTTGGCAAAACACCCGAGAGTAGATAAATTTTTCCGCTGCAGTTCCAGTAGGTTGCGCCGTTGCCGGAAGAATTGGAAGTTGCTTGCCCATAAAAATCCTCAATACTATGGGGCCTCAAACCTTGTCACTTGCCTGCAAAGTTTCTGTACTGTACGACGCTTGGTCTCGAAACTGCAAGGCCTCCTTGAAGGTAAAACCCTACGCCTGGAGCGTGTTTTTCGGTTGACAGGCCATCAGCGCTTGGATAGACTCCCGCAGGTTTTTGGCTGAAACACGAGTTCATTACGGTCTCTTTGACGAGTTACTTCTTCGCACGAAGTCTCCACTGAGAGGCAGCAGTTCGCAATTCACCTACATATTGTTTCAAGGAGGGTTTCTCGCATGGCTAAATCAATGACGAAGTCGCAGATCGCCGATCACGTGGCTCAAAAGGCAGGGCTCACCAAGAAAGCGGCCGTCCAGTTGTTGGACGATTTTGCCGCTTTGGCCTATCGGGAAGCGAAGAATGTCTTCGTGGTCCCGGGAATCGGAAAGCTTGTATTGGCAAATCGGAAGGCACGTATGGGGCGGAATCCTCAAACCGGTGAGGCGATTAAGATTCCTGCGAAGCGTGTGGTGAAGTTCCGCGTGTCCAAGGCTGCCAAAGACGCCATCCTCGGTAATAAGAAATAATCCAGCGCCGAACAGTCTGTCGCGCGAAGCTCTGTGAGCTTTCCGCGTCAGGCTCTGGAGACTAGGGCCGGCTCCCCCGGGGCGCCGGCCCTTCTCATTACAGCGCATTGAATGCTCTGCGCTAATCCAGCCTATGTGTGTGAGGGACCGAGGCCGCTTCCGCCGAAGCCGTCATGGCCGACGAGACGGATCGCATCGCCGTCGTGGACCAGGGAATCATCGCTGGCGATCTTCTTGTTGATCGTGACCAGTACCTTCTTTTCGCGAATCAACTGCAGCAAATGGCGCAGTTGCACGCCCTGGCGCTGAATCACCTGTCGGACCGTCAGGGGCGAGGATACTTCGCAAGCCAGATCACGTTCGCCGTCGGCCGTTTGGAGTTGTCCCATTAGGGAAATCGTCACCATCTGAGAACAGTACCCCTGGTCAATGCCGTTGACTCGACCGCGCAGGGCCAACCATAATGCCCTACCATGCCACAACTGGATATCCGAAATCCCGGGATGCCGGATTTGCAGTTCGTCCTGTTCGTGACAGCGCTCTGTACCGCGAATCTCGAGAACATTAATGTGCCACAAGCGCTTCGTACCAGCATCTTCGACCGATGTTGGGCATTGGTCAACACGGATGCGCCCCCCGTTAATCCCAAAGACCGGGTGCTCGACCTGCGCCAGGGCACGGACCTGACGCTCGAAGCCTGCCTCTCGACCATCCGCTTGTTGTTGGGGGAGGCGGGGATTACGCACCTGGTGTGGGACCACCCGGTCAGCAATCCGACGCACGAGAGTTCACCCGCCGTCCAACCGTTAATCGATCGTCTCGGCCAATTGTACCCCGACCGTCCCGAGATCGTCGATCCCCTGTCACCACCGTCTGACGATCGTTCGAGCGGTTGACCTGGCGAGAGAACTTGACGAAGTGAAAGTCACCACGATCGACATTCCCGGCGTTCTGCTGATTGAACCCGTGCTCTTCCGCGATCAGCGGGGCCACTTTTGTGAAACATTCCATGCGCAGCGCTATGCCGAAGCAGGGCTCACCGAGCGGTTCGTTCAGGATAATTTTTCCCATTCCATCCGCGGGACGCTGCGCGGGCTCCACTATCAGGAGCCGCACGCCCAAGGGAAACTGGTCATGGTGGTAGCAGGCGTGGTCTATGATGTGGTCGCGGATATCCGACGGGGGTCTCCCACATTCGGGAAGTGGCAGGGATTTGAACTCTCCTCGGCCAACTATCGGCAACTCTTCGTCCCTCCCGGCTGCGCGCATGGTTTCTGCGTGACGAGCGAACAGGCCTCGGTGCTCTACAAGTGCACTGATTTTTACTCGCCGAAGGACGAACGGGGGATTATTTGGAACGATCCCGCATTGGCCATTTCATGGCCGGTAGCCGCACCGCTGCTGTCGCCAAAAGACCAAGCATATGGCACGCTGGCAGCGATGGAGGACCTCTTGCCTATATGGGCAATCGACGGGTTGAACCTGTAAGGACCACTGGGCTATCTTAGAGCGCCCCAAAAAGGACCTGGAGCGTGTTCCGATCCATGCTTCCTATAGCGATCCTGAACAGGAGGTTTCGATGAGCAAGAGTTTAAAGGGCACCAAGAGTCATGAGAACTTGAAGGGGGCCTTTGCCGGCGAATCGCAGGCCAACCGCCGCTATCTCTATTTCGCCAGGCGGGCCGATATCGAGGGGTATCCTGACGTTGGCGGGTTGTTTCGCGATACGTCAGAGGCCGAAACCGGCCATGCCTTTGGGCATCTGGACTTTCTCAAAGAAGTCGGAGACCCCGCCACCGGGGTGCCGATCGGCAATACGGACGCCAATTTGAAATCCGCCATCGAAGGGGAAACATACGAATACACGCAGATGTATCCCGGCATGGCGAAGACCGCGCGTGAAGAGGGCTTCGCCGAACTGGCGGAATGGTTCGAAACCTTGGCCAAGGCCGAGCGCTCGCATGCGAACCGTTTCCAAAAAGGGCTCGATAGTCTGAAAAGTTGATTGCCGAGGCGACGGCAATCGAAGGGTGGGCTGGATCGGATATTCAGCCCACCCTTCGTGTTTCATGACAGGAGACAATATGAGGGGGCTGTCCCTTATCCAACCGGTCGATCCCGCGCACCTGGACAAGGAAACACAGCGCATCTACGAGATCTGCGACGGGTGCCGCCGCTGCTTCAATCTCTGTCCCTCCTTCAACACGCTCCTCAATGGCATTGACCGGTACGACGGAGACGTGGCGAAGCTGACGTCGGAGGACCATCGCCGGATCGTCGACGAATGCTATTATTGCAAGCTCTGTTTTAATCACTGTCCTTATACGCCCCCTCACCAGTTTGCGATCGATTTTCCCCATTTGATGATCCTGAGGAAACAGCGGCTGGCCGCTGAGCGAGGCGTCCGCTGGCGAGACCGCTGGCTCATTGCCACCGATGTCATCGGCAGACTAGGGTGCCTTGCCGCCGGGCCCCTCAACTGGATCATGACGCGCTCGACCGTCAGGAGGCTGGTCGAAGCCATTGCCGGCGTTCATCGCGACCGGCACATTCTGCAATTCGCGCCAGAGACGTTTCCCCGCTGGTTTTCCAGGCGTCCAAGGCCGGTGCGCCGGGAGGTTCCCGTGAAGAAGGTGGCCTTGTTTTCGAGCTGTCTCGTGAACTACCAGGCGACCGACGTGGGGAAAGCCGCTGTCCAAGTCTTGGAGAAGAACGGCGTCGAGGTCGTCGTTCCGGAGCAGCGGTGCTGCGGCATGCCCTCCTTCGATCTCGGAGATCTCGCCGCCATCCGGCAGGCGGTTAGCGCCAACATCGCCTCGCTCCACCCGTGGGTGTCTCAAGGCTATGATGTCGTTGTACCTACGGCCAGTTGTAGCTTGATGCTGAAACGCGAGTATCCGGACTTGCACCCCGATGAACCGACTCAAAAAGTGGCCCGGAGCACGTACGACATCTGCGAATATCTCATGAAAATGAAAAGGGATGGTCTGCTGGTGATGGACTTCGTCAAGAGTCCTGGCCGCGTCGCGTACCACATCCCTTGTCATCTTCGCGATCAGAATATCGGATTTAAATCGAAAGAGCTGATGGAGTGCGCCGGGGCACACGTGGAGGTGACAGAGAAGTGTTCGGGGCATGACGGAGCCTGGTCGGCCAAAACGGAGTTTTTTGAGCTGTCCATGGACATTGCCGAAAAGGCCGTGCGCGCCATTCGACAGCAGCCGGCCGATGTGGTGGCCTCCGATTGTCCCCTGGCCGGATTACAGCTCGATCAAGCCGGGGCGTCGGCGCATGTCGGCGGGAAGGCGACGCTCCATCCGATCCAAGTCGTTCGCGATGCCTACGGGCTGCCGAAATGAAGCCTCTGACGCCGGAAGACTTGCTGCCGCTTGACGAGTATGAGCGGCAGCGTGAAGCCTATCGATTCCGTATCATCGCGCTGAAGCAACGGCGACGCGTGTCACTCGGGCCCCTCATCACGCTCGTGTTCGAGAACCGGGAAACCTTGCGGTTTCAGATTCAGGAGATGATCCGGGCCGAGCGAATCTTGGAGTCGGCCAAGGTGAAGGATGAACTCGATGTGTACAATGAACTATTGCCGGCGTCGAATGAGCTGAGCGCCACACTCCTCATCGAGATCACGGAAGCGGCCACGATGAAAGAGTGGCTTGACCGGTTTATGGGATTGGATCACGGCCACACAGTGGCGATCATGGCGGGAGGAGAATCGGTTTTCGGACAATTTGAAGGCGGCCATAGCCACGAGACGAAAATCAGCGCGGTGCATTTCGTCCGGTTCCGACCAACCGAGGCCATGCAACAGGTGTTTGCGGATCTTCGTCAGCCAGTCTCGTTAACGGTGGACCATAATGGCTACCGCGAGGCGGTGCCCGTGCCCGGTAGCCTTCGGGAGGAATGGCTCGCCGACTTGAGCGCATAGGCGATACTTCTGGAGGTAAAAATGGCTCCCGTGCTCCTCACCAAACGGATTGAGTTTGCTGCCGCCCACCGGTATCACAGGCCGGAATGGGACGAAGCCAAAAACCGAGCGGTGTTCGGACGCTGCTACAACCCGCCGGCCCACGGCCATAACTACCTGCTCGACGTGACCGTCTCCGGCGAGGTCGATCCGAAGACGGGGATGGTGATCAATCTGTTTGATTTGAAGCGCGTCCTGCTCAGCGTGCTGGAAGAGTTCGATCACAAGAACTTGAATCTCGACATGCCGTATTTTGCCGATCGGATCCCGACCTCGGAGAACCTGGCCCTGGTGCTCTGGACCAAGCTCGCCGAGCAAAAAGATATCGGAGTCCTTCACGCGATCCGGCTGTACGAAGACGAGGATCTGTACGCGGATGTCACGAGGGCCGGAGGGGTCGACAGCGCAGCTGTGACGAGACGGTATTCGTTCGCCACCGTCCAAGAAGGCAACCAGGGTCGGGAATGGGATTGCTTCATCACCGTGCAGGGGAGGATTGATGCGGTGACCGGCATGGTGACCGATCTCGGTGTACTCGACCGCCTCGTGCAGAAGGCGGTGCTCTCCCGATACAACTGCCAGGACTTGCGTCACGTAGCGGCTGGCAAAGTCGTCACCGGAGAGGACCTCGCGCAACAGATTTGGCATGCCCTCGTCTCCGAGATCGTCCCGGGCCGCCTTTCCCGCGTCCACCTCGTCCAATCTCGCGATCTTTCATTTGATTATTGCGGCTGAACTGCCCTCTCCCTCGGAGGATTCCATGACACATCTGGTCAGCAGCCTCATCATCGTTCTTGTACTCTGGGCATCGGCTTCGAGCGCTGCGGGCGATGAGGAAGCGGTCGAAGCGGTGCTGCTGGCGGAGGCGAAGTCGTCGGCGACATTCGTCGAGACCAAAGACAAAGGGGCGGTGCTTAAACTGTACACGGCCGATTACAGCGGAGTGCAGGACGGGGAAGTGGAGACACGCGACACCATCGATAAGTGGCTCTCTGAGTACGGATCGGCCCTCGAACAGGGCAGCCGTGTGCACTTCCTCGGTGCCCTCTCAAACCTCAACATTCATATCTCCGGCCCGACTGCGTGGGCTTCCTACGACTATGTATTCCAAGCGATAAAAAATGGCGAACTCGACGCGCAAGAGCATGGCAAGTGTACCAGCATCTTGCGCAAAGAGAGTTCGGGCTGGCTCATTCGACACGAGCACTGTTCGAAAACGAAACCGCAGGGGATGGAGCGATAGATCTTCCATCGCGAGCGCGCTCGCTGTAGGTCAGGCTGGACACTCCTACAACGTCTGTGTAGGCAGGACATCAACGGCGTGCTGATGCGCAGATGCTGTCTTACTTGAGGAGGTAATCTGAAATCAGCGCCGCGAGTTCGGCCTTGTCTACCACCCCCTCGCGGGTGAGCAGCAGCTTGCCGTTTGCGAAGAAATGTGTGGTGGGATAGGTCTCAAAGGCGTGGGTCTTCTTGATCTCGCGGCAGCGGCCTGGGACATGCATCTTGGCCTTGCCGACTTTGATCTCCGGAAACTTGGCGGCGGTATCTTCAAGAATAGGGTCGTAGGTTTTGCAGGGCTCGCAGGTCGCCAGTCCATAGGCCACGACTGCGCCGGAGCTGTCCGTAAACTCCTTGTAATTGGCGTCGCTCACATCGTGTACGATTCCAGCCATATTATGATGATAAGGGGACTGAGAGACCGGATTGCTTCCGGTTCTCAGTCCCCCGCTTTGCTTTAATTCAGCTTCGACAGGGCAGCGAGGATGTCCTTGTCCTCGCGCGCCACCTTGATTTCCTGGACCTTCACGTAGGCCACCTTCCCGTTCTTATCGACGATCACGGTCGCGCGCTTTGAGCAGTTCAACGGCTCGAAGTAGAGCCCATACGCCTTAGCGGTCGTTCGGTGCACATCTGAAAGCAGCCGGTGTTTGAGATCCAATGAATCGGCCCATGCCTTGTGGGAGAAGAAGCTGTCGCAGCTGACGCCGAAGAGCTCGGCGTTCGCATTTTGAAACTGCGGGAAGTCGTCGGTCAGGCACTTATTTTCTCCCTGACAGACCGGACTCCAGTCCAGGGGGTAAAAGCAAAGGACGACGTTCTTTTTGCCTCGATACTCGCTCAGCTTGACGTCCTTTTGGTCTTGGTCCTTCAGATTAAAGTCCGGGGCGGTATCGCCCACCTTGATTTCCGGGGCTACGTCACTCATCACTTCTCCTCCTTCGCAAGGTTAAAGCCGATCTTAGACCATGTTAAGAAACCTTAGATTTTGTACCGTGCGGTTGAAAAGCTTGTCAACGGGCCGGAAGACCTAGGATTTTCTGTAGCTTGTTTACCCCTCGCGGCTAGTTTCTCCCTCGCAACACCCTTGTTTGTGGGACAGGATGTCCCGAAGTCGAGGCCTAAGCGGACAGGTTGTCCGGACGGATGGATGCAGGGGAGTTCAAAGGCTTGTAATCGTTCCCTGTTTTCTCGAATTCCAACAGGTCCACTTCTTGAGTAAGCCCCTCGTCGCCATCGAAAAACCCTGAGAGTGTGTCCGTGGAACATACCACCAACCGTGACATTCGTTTTACATGGGGGCTAGGGTGCTGTTGTTTCTCGCTGCTGCTTATTTTGTCGCTTGTAAATACCGTCCAAGGAGCCGAGGAGCATAAGGAATATGACTTTGAACTGGCGAAGGGGCTGTATCTGTATAACCAGGGCCGTTATAAGGAGGCTGAGCGTTATCTCAAGGAAGCATTAAGTGTAAAACCTGGCGATCAGACAAGCGGCTACTATCTTGGCCTCACTTCTCTGAGATTACAACGATATAGAGAGGCAGAAGAACAATTCCGGGAGGTGCTCAGGCGGCATCCCGATCACGCGCGTGCCCACATGGGATTGGGTATGGCCCTTTACCATCAAGGTCGATCTCGGGAGGCCTCAACCGAGTTGACGATCGCCGAACGGACGTTGAAGGATGACCCGCTGCTCTATGACTATGCGGGCCTTGCTGCTGCCGAGCAGCAGTCGTACGAACAGGCGTCCGAGAAATTTCTGCGTGCTGGGAAACTGGACTCGGAGCTGGCGAGTGATGCCCGGTACCAGCGAGGAGCGACACTTCACTCTCAACGCCAATTCCAACAAGCGACGGCGGAGTTTCGCTCGGCAGTCGAAGGCGGGACAGCCGTGGCGGCGCAACAGGCGCAGCCACCCACGGCTCCTCCCTCTCAGCTTCCTTCGAAGCGGTGGAGCGCCACTTACGGTCTGAGCCTCCAATACGACTCGAATGTCGTGCTGCTGCCGGGCGGATCGACGCTGCCGAACGGCATCTCGCACAAGGATGACTTCGTCACGGCCCTTGCGGGGAGCTACGAGTATCGTTTCCTCCAGACCGATACGTGGACCATCGGGGCGGGAGGCGGGTTATTTACGAACTTCCACGCGCGTTTGAGCGACTTCAATGTCTTCGATCTCGCTCCGACCTTGTATGTCGAGCGGCGCTTGGGTTCGGCGCAGCTGCGCCTCCAGTACACCTTGGACTACGTCACGGTCGGCGGCGACGCCTATCTCTTGTCCAATGCGATACAGCCCACGTTGACCATACCCGAAAGCGAACGCACCTACACACAGGCCTTTTTCCGCTACCAGAACAAGGACTTCAAGTCATTTCGAGATGATCAGTTGGGCGCGCCGGTCAACCAGACACGCGATGCGAACAATTACATGTTGGGGGCGATGCAGTACTGGCGGTTCCCTGACAATCGCGGCTATGTCCGTGGGGGCTATATCTTCGATACCGATCAAACGGGAAGCGAGGATGGGCCGACGACACCGGGGGTTCCCACTAGCGCCGATTGGCAATACATTGGCCATCGACTGTCCACCGGGATCGCCTATCAGCCACTAGCCGCCACCACGTTGCAGCTGGCCTTCGATTATTATCGGCAGAACTACAGCAATCCCAACTCCTTCTCTCCGGACGGGACCGTTCGCAAGGACAACATCTATCAGTTGACCGGCACGGCTGTGCGAGACATTCGCTCCTGGCTGTGGCTGGCCCTTCAATACTCCTATACGAGGGATCAATCGAACGTCGACGCGTTCAATTACACGAGGAACATCGTTTCATTGACGGTCGGAGGGGCATTCTAGGAGGCACTATGAAGATGCGCGGCTTCACTCTATGGGTGGTGGTTGGCCTTTCAATTGGACAGGGCACCGTGGCCCTCGCTGAGGAAGAACCAGCCGGGATCGTGCTGGCGGTCCAAGGAACCGTGACGATGCAACCGGCGACGATGACGCCTCCCGTGCCGCTTCGTCAATTCGATGAGATCGGCCGGCTGTCGATCCTCGACAGCCAGCCAGGCTCACGGTGCAAGGTGCTCTATGCCGACGACAGTTTGCTCACGCTCGGAGATAACAGCCGTCTAGAAGTCATGGAGCAGTCTTACGAGGCAGGCGGCGATCAGCGCGCTTTCGTCGCCCATTTGGCCCGCGGAACGGTTCGCGCACTCGTCGCCCGGCAGTTCGAAGGAGACAATTCGACGTTTGAAATCGATGCGGGCACCTCCGCCGTTACGGCCAGGGGCACCTACTTCGTCACCTGGGTGAATGGGAAGCCGCCGTCCGGAAAGCGTCCCAGTGACGAAGAGGGGTTGGAAATGGAAGGAGCCAGTGGTGTGGCAAACATCGGACGCAACGGCAATGTGGCCTTCACCTCCGGCGGGGCCACCGTTTTGGTGCTGCCCGGCCAATTCTCGATCGCTTTGCCGGGGGCACCGCCCAGCATGCCGAGCTCAATCCAGACGCACATCGTTCCTGTGGCGTCGGCCATCTCAGGCACCGCGTTGCCGGATACTCCGAAAAAGGAATCACCGCGAGAGGCGCTCGCTGCGGCAGGCATTGGAGAAGCGGCCGCTCCCGGGGAACGGCTGACAGCTGCTTCAGTCGTCGCGAAGGCCGGCACGCTGGGAGGGAATGCACCCTCCACAGCGTACATGGTGCCGGACTGGCCATTGCCCATTACGCCCGTGACACCGCCGGCCGTGGTCTCGGGCGCGGTGCCTATCGCGGGCAGCTCGACGGTCAATTTGACGATCAGACTACCGTGAAGGCGGCGACGTATAGGCTTTAAGCGGGGCGCAATGCGCACTCAACACAATAGGACCTGTCTCCCTTCGGTTTGGACGCTCGTGTTCATCGCGGTGCTTGCAGCATGCGGGTCCGACAGTTCGGAC
>JAICVE010000354.1 GCA_025935475.1 Nitrospira sp.
CTTCCGAAGCCAGTTCTCCGTCGGCTGCTCGATGTGATCGACCACGTGAACTCCGTTGGGACCTTTATATGGCGAATCCGGAATGAGGACGCGGCTCTGTTTGAACGCGCCGCGTGGATAGTTGCAAACTGCCTATGACTTATGGTTCTGGAATCGTTTCCGACCCACCTCCGCGCCCGGTACCGCCACGCCCACCGCCGCGGCCCGGCGCTCGCTGCCCCGAAGGTGGAGGGAAGACAGGTGGAAGTGGGGGTTGAAGCAGCGCCAGATAACCGGCGGCATTCGAACTCCAGGCGATCTCGCTCTCCAGCGGCACAGCGGTCCTGTCCGCACCCGTGGAGAACTGCTGGCCGGAGCCCAATAGCTGTGGTGATCCATTTTTTTCCTCTACACGAACAGCGCCTTCAAAAACGGAGACACGAGAACCGCTGGACGCGGATCTCACGGAAAAAACGGCCCCCACGACGGAGACGGTGCACGTTAAGGTTTCAACGTACAGGTGACCCTGCTTTGCAGCCGCTACGACAATCGATCCGGTGGCAAGGTAAATGACTTCACCACCGCTGGCCGCCCCAATCGAAAGCTCTGCCAAAGGTGCCAATTCGACTCTCGATCCGTCGGCGAGGGTTAACGTCTGCCCAGTTGACTCGGTATTTCGGATGTTCCTTCGGCTATCGGTCGATGTTGGAAGTCGGCCAATGGAACTCTTTACGCCATCGGGACGTCTCTTTACGGCGGGTACCGTTCCTGTTTTCAAGACAACCTTTACAGGTGGATCCACACCTTTAAACAAGACTGTCGCCCCTGCGACCAAACAGAGCACGATGATCGAGGTCCCCAGAACAGGAACCAACCAGTCCGCATGGCGCGATGTCTGAACGTGTGCCTCCATGTCGATATAGGGAGCCGATTCCCTGAGGCGCTCGAGGACGCGCATCCCAACTTCGTCCACATCCTGGATTGAGGGCATTGCTTTCAGGCCTTCGAGAATGGCTCGATCCAGCATCTGTCCCGAACGTTGCTTCCTGCGAGTCATAGACTGTCTCCAAAATGACGTCGAATGGATCTCTTCAGACGGACGCGAGCCCGGAACAACGTGACGGCCACGGTTCCGCGGGACACTCCCAGCAGATGCGCAACCTCGGCGTTGGAGTACCCCTCGATATGACGCAGAAGAAACACTTCAGCTTCCTTTGGGTGGAGTTTTGCAAGAGCCTTGTGCAGCCATTCCCAGATCTCCGACGACCGCTTGTCTTCCGCTATACCGGCAGTCCGCTCCGACAGCACAGTCGAGGAGATCAGCGACTCGGCATGACTGCGGGTGCGTACAGCATCAATAGCTGTGTGAACAGCAGCACGGTAAAGGTAACCTCTCGGGTTCTTCTCGACCTGGACCGGATTTTCGCGTCGGAGCAAACGCAGGAATAACGTCTGGAGAACATCTTCTGCGTCCTGCGGGTTGCCGGTAATGCTGTACGCCGCGCGATAGACGAGATCGTAGTTCTCAAGGAACAACCGCTCGAAATCCTCCGTCAATGTCTGGGCCGTCAGGCAATGTGTTACAGTCACGTTGAGCTCACCCTAAAGACGCAAGCCGAAGTGGGATTGTTAACAAGAAGTTTTGCGAGCTTGCGGCCTCCAGGGGCTTTCGAGGCGCGCGAGAAAGGTCCGGCAACCTTCGTAAAGAATACCTATAGATTCCAGGGACTCTTACGGACAGAGATTTCGTCGAGACATCGACATACTAAGCGCACCCCTTTCGCTTCGATCCGATTCACGCCCAGATTGAGCCCAAGAAATCCGTAATAACCGCACCTCCCCGCCCGTCTTGTGTGTGGGTGCTAAGAACAGTGCCTCGCGGAGTGCGCTGCACCGAAGTCTGCAGCATCCGGCCGTTTGTTTCTTCAACGCGCACTCGGAAGATGTCTACACATTACGTTTAGGAGGTATTTGATGAGAGTCCATACCGTTTTGGCTACTTTGTTCATCGTGTTTCTGGGAGTCTCCGCACAGGGGCAGCGGGGTCCGGGTGGTGGCGGCGGGGGCGGCCAGGGACGCGGCGGGCGCGGCGGCGGCGGGCGCGGCGGTGGAATTGCGATGCCGATTGTCCTTACGGCTTCCGCATGGACCGACGGCGGCGACATCCCGTCAAAGTACGCCGGCCAGACCGGCGTGTCACCGGCTCTCACGTGGACTGCCGGTCCAGCGGGCACGCAGAGCTTCGTTCTGATCATGCACGATATGGACGTGGCACCGCAGAAAGGTGAGGATGTGCTCCACTTCATCATCTGGGATATTCCCGGCACGGCTACCGGCCTTCCCGAAGGTTTGCAGGCAGGAGATCAGGCTGACGGCAGCCGCATCGGCCGCAACATTGCGGGACAGAACTCATACATGGGGCCGGCTCCGCCGGCAGGCCATCCTGTCCATCACTACGTTCTGGAACTCTATGCTCTCGACAACAAACTTGGCCTTCCCGCGACAGCGACTCGTGCTGAAGTGATGGCCGCGATGAACGGTCACATCGTTTCGCGCGCCGCGTACTACGGGAAATTCAAGCCCGCGTAAACGCAGTAAGGGGACGGGCACTCCGTCCCCTTCATCTCATGCCTTCCTGCTATCAGTTCCTCGTCGAAACCTACGAAACCGAAATCCTTAAAGTTCTTTCTGTGTGGAGCAGCTTTTAGGAAACGGATCTTTCGTCAGCGTGTGGTTACCACCGTCTAGGTCAGGTGGCCGAGAGCCGTCATCCTGCAGGCCTGTCGGAATCAGTCAGAGGGAGGCACGGATGAGTGGACGGCGGCGCTGGAGAACGAAGCAAGAGAAGCGGCTGATAGGCCAGGTGCGTCGGTCTCCATAGTTGCGCGTCGGCACGATGTTAACGCGAATCAGTTGTTCCGCGCCTCGATAACAGAAACGAACTTATACGCCACGGCGTCTCTCAACACCACTACCCCCCAACCCTGGCTTGAAACTCCTAAGCTCCGTATAGAAAAGGTCGCCGTTGTGGTGAAAATCACCGTGGGCGTGGTGATGCGTTAAGCGGCCAGAGTTCGATGCGAGTCAAGGCATCGGACCTCGATGCCAGCCAGTTACCGGAGCGGCACATAGATCCGCAGGCGCGATTCATCAGTGTGAAGTGAGTGTTTGCGGATTCGCGTGGTTTTCCTCAGATGTCATTACCTATTCAGTCTGCTGGGCGTTTCAAGTCCGGCGGGATGGTCAGGCATAAGTAAGCCGGTAGGCCGAACATCCTTAAGTTTCGGCCGCCGGCGTGCCTTCCTGCCAAGTACAATTTGCGCTTTCTATGGCTTTGTCTCTACCCAGGGATTGAA
>JAICVE010000270.1 GCA_025935475.1 Nitrospira sp.
AGAAGGATATTCTCCAGTTGGTCAAGCTGTACCTGGAAAAGGAAGGCTTCCGTGCCGTCACCGCCGCCACCGGGACCGAAGGGCTGGACAGCGCGAAGCAGCACAAACCCGACCTCATCGTGCTCGATTTGATGTTGCCGGCAATCGATGGCCTCGAGGTGTGCAAACGCCTGCGGTCGGCGCCAGAGACCGCCATGCTGCCGATCATTATGTTGACGGCCAAAGCCGAGGAAACCGACCAGGTCATCGGTCTCGAGTTGGGGGCTGACGACTACGTCACGAAACCTTTCAGCCCGAAGGCGCTCGTGGCCCGAGTCAAAGCCCTTTTGCGGCGAGTCGATCGCAGCCGGCAGGAGACCCAGACCTCCTATCAGTACGGCAAGATCTCGATGGACTTGGACCGGCATGAGGTCACCGTGCAGGGCAAGGACGTGCCGCTCACCGCCAAGGAGTTCGGCCTGCTGGAGCATCTCCTGCGCCATCCCGGACGGGTCCTGACCAGAGAGGTGCTGCTCAATCAGGTGTGGGGCTACGATTACTTTGGGACGACTCGGACCGTCGACGTGCATGTCCGGAGACTGAAGCAAAAAATTCCCTTGCTCGACGAAGCGATCCTGTCCGTGAAATCCCTCGGCTACAAACTCAAGGAACCGTGATCGGCACACTTCACCCTCCGCTTCCACAATGACGCTTTCTATCCGATGGAAAGTCGCCCTTGCCATCCTGTTTGCGTTGGTCTGCGGATTTGTCGTCGCAGGGTTGCTCACCGCCCGCTCGCTGGCTGAGCAGGAACTGGCGCAATCCGAGCGGGCGCTGGAAGTCTCTACAAATCTTATTGCCTTCGATCTCCGTCCGCTTGTGAGGGGGTCGCTTCCCCTACCGCCGATGCCGCAGCTTCAAGCGATGGTCCGGGAGTTGAGCCATCGAGCGCACGCGCGTGTGACGCTCGTGGATGCCTCAGGCCGGGTGCGCGCCGACAGTGCGGTGCGTGATGAGGATCTGGCTGACATCGAGAACCATCGCACAAGGCCGGAAATCGAGCAGGCCATCACTACCGGGGCCGGCACGGACCTTCGCGCCAGCCATACGACGGGCGAGCGGACGCTGTACCGTGCCGTTCGTCTCGACCAACTCGCCTCTCCATCGACGGCGCTCTATCTGCGGCTTGGATTGCCGATGACCACGCTGGAACAGGAGCTGGCCACGCTCAAGCGCAATCTGACGCTGGCCTTCGGCAGCGCATTTTTAATCGCGGTCGCCCTGAGTATCTGGCTGGCCCGAAGTCTGACCAAACCCCTCTCGGACATGGCGACTGCAGCCCGTCAACTTGCGGGAGGTAATCTCGCCGTGCATGTCGAGACCTCCGCCCGCGACGAGGTCGGCCTGCTGGCCCACACGTTGAATCACATGACAGAAGAGCTCCGATCCAAAATCGAGCAACTGTCCGAAGACCGCGCTCAGCTGCTGGCCATGCTCACCTCAATGGTTGAAGGCGTCATGGTCTTGGATTCCAAGGGACGCATTCTCCAAGTGAATCCGGCCTGGGAGCGGATGTTCGGCGTGACCAGGGCCGAGGCACGCGGGCGGCACTCCTCCGACGTCTTCGCTCATCCCAAATTGAACGCCACCGTTTCGGCCGTACTCACAGCTCGAGCCGGCCAGGAAGCCGAAATCGTGTTGACCAACGGACGCTGTCTCAATGTCGAAGCCTCCGTGGCCGGAGGCGAGCAGGACAATGAAGCCTGCGCGGTCCTCGTGTTTCACGACATCACCGAACTTCGGCGGCTGGAACACATCAGAAAAGACTTCGTCGCAAACGTGTCCCATGAGCTGCGTACCCCTCTCACGTCGATCAAGGGGTACGTGGAAGCGCTGCTGGACGGCGGCAAGGATGACCCGGAAACGAGCGTGCGCTTTCTCGACATCATTTTGAAGCAAAGCGACCGGCTCAATTTGATTCTTGAAGACCTGCTCCAACTCTCGAAGATCGAATCGGGTCAGGTTCAATTCAAGCAGGAACCGTTGCACGTTGGCTCGGTGGTGGACCGCACTATCGCGATGATCAAGCCGCTTGCGGACAAGAAGCAGCATCGGCTTCGTGCGCAAGTGGACGCCGATCTGCCGATCATCAACGGCGATCAAGAGCGGTTGGTGCAGGTGCTCGCCAATCTTTTGGACAACGCGATCAAATACACCCCCGAGGGAGGAGAGATCACCGTGGCTGCCCGAAGAATCCCCGTTCTCGCCCATCGCACGGCCGACGGACCGCACACGGGGGTTGAACTCACAGTGACCGATACGGGGATCGGCATACCCGAGAAGGATCGTCCCCGCGTCTTCGAGCGATTCTATCGCGTGGACAAGGCCCGCTCGCGGGAACTCGGAGGCACCGGACTCGGTCTCGCCATCGTCAAGCACATCGTCGAGGGACATGGCGGGCAAATTCGGGTGGAAGGCAATGTCCCGAACGGCAGCCGCTTCGTGGTCTGCTTGCCCGCCGAGCCAGAAGACCGGGATTAGACGAATACTGACATGACCAGATAGATGATCGTCGAGAGCAGCCCAGCCCCAGGAAGGGTAAACAGCCACGCATACAGGATTCGCCGCGTCACCCCCCACCGCACTGCTGAAAGCCGCTTGATCGCGCCGACGCCCATCACGGACGAAGTGATGGTGTGCGTCGTGCTGACCGGCAGCCCGATATGAGCTGTAAACATCAGGACGGTTGCAGCGCCAGTCTCGGCGGCAAAGCCGTGAACCGGTTCGAGCTTCACAATATTCATTCCCAGCGTGCGCACAATCCGCCAACCGCCGGCGGCCGTACCTAACCCCATTGCCACCGCACACGCCCCAATCACCCACGTCGGCACCTCGGCCGACGGAATTTGTCCGGCCGTGAGCAGCGCCAACGTAATAATGCCCATGGCTTTTTGGGCATCGTTCGCGCCGTGACTGAACGCCATGAAACAGGCGGAGATTAATTGCAGCCGTTTGAAGAGCCGAGTGGCGACCGAGCGGGTCACACGAAAGAACAGCCAGCTGATGAGGACCATGAAGGTCAGGCCCATCGCAAAGCCGAAAAACGGGGACAACACCATCGCTTCCAAGACGGAGCGCAAGCCAGTCAGTTTCACGGTGTCCCAGCCCCCGTGCGTCACGGCGGCTCCCACCATCCCTCCGATGAGCGCGTGCGAGGAACTCGTCGGCAAGCCCAGCATCAGCGTGAAGAGGTTCCAGCAGATAGCTCCAGCCAGCGCGGCAGCTACCATGTGCTGCGTGACGCCGGCCGGATCCACGATGCCCGATCCCACCATCTTCGCCACCGCCGTAGACATGAAGGCTCCAGCCACGTTGAGCAGACCCGCAACGATGACGGCCACAAAGGGACTGATGACGCGTGTCGAGACCACAGTGGCGATCGCATTGGCACTGTCGTGCCATCCGTTCGAAAAATCGAACAGCAACGCCAACACGACGACCAGGAGCAACATTCCGGTAAGTTCAGGCATGGTGGGCGGCGATTGATGACACGTGAAGGAAAGTGAATAACGCTCGACGAACGAGTGACAATTGAACAGTCAATTCCGTCCTGACGCTCCCAGGGAGTCACTCATGAAGATTGGCAGGATGTTCAAAAAGGGCGTCCAGCGAGGCCGCAGTGAGCGAGGAGGCAAGGGCGTACTCTTGTCGGTACGTCGAACCTCCGAGCGACGCGAGAATAACGCTGGCGGCCTTGTTTCAACATTCTGCTAGTGGTGTTTCAGCGCGATGCGCTCGAGAATATTCGCCACGTCTTCACAACGGTCGGTGCCGGCCTCAAACCCCTCGTAAATTTCTTTCCACTTGATAACCGCCATCGGATCGGTCTCTTTCTCGAACAGCGCCGAGATGGCATCACGGGAAATACGGTCGGCCTCGTTCTCGAGGCTATTGCCCTGAACGCTGCACTCTTTGATGTCCGGATGCGCCAGTCCCAGCCGGTCCACGCCCGCGCCCACCGCGACGGATGCCTGATACAACACGTCGGCCAACTTCACGGCTCGTTCCGTCGGCGTCGTGACCTTGTAGAGTACGAAGCGGTCGGCGATCGCCTCCGCCACGTCCAAGATATCGTCCAATGCGCTCGCTAAATCGTGGATGTCTTCACGGTCGATCGGCGTGATGAAGGTTTGGTTGAGCCGGCGGGCGATGTCGTGGGTAATTCCGTCTCCCACATGCTCGACCTCTTTGATCCGCTTGGCCTGCTCAGCCGGAGACTGGTAATTCTCCATCATCTCCTTCAACAGGCGGCTGCCTTCGATCATGTTGTGCGCAGCGTTCTTGAATAACTCAAAGAAGGCTTCTTCTCTTGGAATCAAACCGAACATCGTCATTCCTCTCTTCGGAACATCCGCCGCCCGCTCTGGCTCAGTCCGTCAACGCGTCACCACCGGATGAGGCCGGAGGCCCAGGTCAATCCGCCGCCAAAGCTGCCCAACACCATGAGATCATGCGGTCTTACCTTGTCGGCTCGCACGGCATGGTCCAGCGCGATCGGCAGCGAGGCGGAGGAGGTGTTTCCGAAGCG
>JAICVE010000277.1 GCA_025935475.1 Nitrospira sp.
ATATAGATGTCATCAGGACCCGGCAGGTAATTGGAGTCGGGAGCGCGCAAAAAACCAAATCCGTCCGGCAGGGTCTCGAGGACGCCCTCTCCGAAGACCACCCCATTTTTTTCCGTCTGCGCCTGGAGGATGGCAAAGATCAATTCCTGCTTTCGGAGATTCGCGGCCCCTTCGATTTTCAGGTCGCGGGCGACGTCGTTCAGGTCGGCGATGGTTTTCTGCTTCAAGTCGGCAAGATGCATAACTTCTCCCTTAGTTTGTGCCATACATATCCTCAAGCTGGGGGCTGATGGTCAAAGACGAGTATCGACACGGAATATGATCAACCATTGAAGCGATGCGCAATAACCGTTCGGTAGTGAGTTGACTATTGTGTGTTTGCTAGAGGGGATGTGCCGTGAAGGACGTGTCCGTTGTCCATATGGTAGATGCGTCTGTCAACTGCAACCGATGCCGAACTCATTCCTGTGCTGTGCCATATACTTCGAAAGTTGCCTCGGAGTTCTTGTGTGTGGAGAGAACGTGGACTCGACAATGGAACACTAATGATGGAGCATACCCTTCGGATCACTGGTTGTCAACACCGGGGCTAGTTTCCAGCTTCTGCTCGCCTTTCGCCAGCCCGACCCTGTCATCCTCCCGATGAGAAGAGCCGCGGTTGCGGCGGCTTCGAAGGGTGTGCTACACCCCAGACTGGAGGAACGAGCGATGGGCCGTGAAGACGACCAAGAGCATGACCGGCTGTTTACCATCTCGGAAGCCAACCATCTCATTCCTCAGCTCAATACGCGCATCGCTTCCGTGCGTCAGGCAAAGGCCGTGGTGGCGCGCACCAGAGATGATATTCGACGAGCGAGCGCTCGAGCGGAATACGGAGGTGGCAGCTCTGTCGGTCCACTATATATCTCCAGCCTGCACCAGATCAGTCAAAATCTGCAGGCCATTCAGGAAATGGGCGTTCTCGTCAAAGACGTCGATCTCGGTCTCTGCGATTTTCCTCACCTGCGAGACGGCCGTGTCGTATTTCTGTGCTGGAAATACGGCGAGCCAGAAATCAAATGGTGGCATGAAACCACCACCGGTTATAAAGACCGTTGCCCGCTGGAAGGCTCGGCCTAAGTTCGCCGCAGTCCACGCGAATGAAATTCGTCATCCTCGGTTTTGATGGCCCCGACGGGCAAGCCAAACGAAAAATTTATCGCCCGGCCCACCTGGCACACATGGAACCGCTCGACCGAGCCGGCCGAGTCGTGCTTGCCGGACCACTCACCGATCACACCGGTAGCCTCATCGTGATCGAGGCAGGCTCACTCGAAGA
Source organism: Nitrospira sp. (assembly GCA_025935475.1). Classification (GTDB taxonomy): domain Bacteria; phylum Nitrospirota; class Nitrospiria; order Nitrospirales; family Nitrospiraceae; genus Nitrospira_C. The sequence goes on from JAICVE010000277.1 coordinate 1,319, forward strand.
AGCCCAAAAGCTTGCCCAGGAAGATCCCTATATGATTCACGGCGTGTTCGAACGGGTCGAAGTCCATCCCTTTACGCAGGTCTTCCCTAAGGAACAGTAGCCGCAAAATCAAGCGCTTACAGTCTCTCCAAGCTTGGTAGCCTCCCTTTACCCCTCCCTCCGGTGCGTTGCCGAGCTACGGAACGGGCGGTATAGTTGTTCACATGAGCGTTTTCTACTGGTTAGCTCTCGCGGTGACGGCCGCCGTCGGCGTTGTCCCCGTCGCATTTGCCACCAGCACGAAAGCCGTGATCGCCGAAGCCCAGTATGTGATGGCCGATGGAGATACTCTCGCCACAGCTGAAGAGAAAGTCCTGCAGCGTGCGCAGCGCAAAGCTGTGGAGGAAGCCGGCGTCTATCTTGAGTCGACGTTCTATGATCTGGAAAAGGAATCGCAAGGACGAACCTTCCGACATACGTCATGGGAAATCCGTACGATCGCGGCCGCCGTGACGGAAACCGAGGTGCTCGAGGCGCACCGGTCGTTCGAGAATGATCGGCCGGTATTCTTCATCCGCATCCGCGCCAGCGTGGACTTGCACAGCCTGGCCGATGCGATTCGCCGTCATCAGTCTGAGGCCCAATTGGCACGACATTTTCGTGAGCTTCAACAGGAAAATCAGCACCTTCGCGCTCAGCTTCGTGAATTCCAACAGGAGCCCACAGGCGTCAGGATGCTTACGATTGAACCCAATGGAAAGCCCGAGCCGGTGGTACGGTCCAAACAGCAGCTCGAAACGGCCTTTCAAACTCCGGACCTCTGGAAGAAAATTCAACTCGCTTCAGATGCCGCCCAATTGGATCCGCATTCCGCCGAACCGTTGATCGTCAGAGGCCAAGCCTATCTGCGCCTTGTTTCCATTGCTTATTCCGAGCACAGTCCTCCGAGCGGGTTCTCGGACCATATCGACAAAGCTCGGTCCGATTTCGATCAAGCGGTGCAGTTGGATGGCAAGAATCCATGGGCCTGGATTGGAAAAGGCGATGTGCAGACCTGGTTGAAGCGAACCGACGACGCGACTTTCTGTTATGAACGGGCTCTTGCCCTTGATCCATTTTTTGATATTGCACGCGAGAGGCTGATCGGCCTGTACACCAGCCAGGCGCGTCGTCAAGCGAAAGCCAAACAGTGGCATCAGTCGTTGGCGACTCTCAAGAAACTCCTCGACGCGCAGACACCGGAAAGCTGGCTCCCTGACCAAAAAGAGGCCTATCTCCTGCGCAGCGACGTTCTACTCAAACTGAACCGCCCGGAGCAGGCGCTTGAAGACCTATCGACTGTCATAAAGTTTGATCCAACGAATGCCGGAGCCCTTCTGACCCGGGGCAACCTCTACAGAAACCGGCTGCAAGGGCGCCTGGCCAAGGACGATTTCGAGCAGGCCTGCGCGCTTGGGTCGACCGAGGCTTGCGAACAACTCCCGTAAAAATAGACGCTCTATAAGTTCCTGTTAAACCAGTCATTTTTTATCCAGAACAAGGTCCGACCAGTCGTATTCCCCTACGGAAGTCTGTTTGACTTCGCAGAACGGGCGCTCCTATAATAAAAAATCTGCCGTGATATCGGGCCAATAGCGGGTCAATGACTGTTGCAGGATCCAAATGGGCAAAAGGCCTAAGCCGTTCTTGTCCAGTAGCCCATTATTTCCGCATGTTGGGCCTTCTGCGAGGTTGCAGAGATCCCGTGAAAAAGCTTAGATTGTGGCAGGTCGATTCGCTAGAGCAACTGACCGTTCTCACCTGTTAACCCCGTACGCGGAGAATAGGCCGCAATGACTCAATATCGCGTGCTCCCTGGGCCGGAACATTTTCTTCCTCCCGCCGCTGCCTCAATGGGTGTATACCTCCCGAATCCGGGAGAGGCGCACATCAATGGCGTCATCGCCACCGAAGAAAAAGCCTACGAAGAAGCTGCGCGCCAGTTTCTGATGGCCAAAGTACCAACGATTTTCCCCGGTCCACTTGTCCTCTGGGCTTGGAACGAAAAAGCAGCGAAGAAAGCGACAGCGATTCGCCACCTCTACAACACACTCAAAGAGTGCGTGCAGCCTGGCCAATCTCCGATGCTGATTCCCATGCCCGACTATCGACCGAAGTATCCCAAGATCAATCCTGAAGTTGAAATCAATCCGAACCACCCGAACCTGACCATCTGGCACAACAAGATCGATTGCTGCATGTTCGTCGGCGTGCATTGTCACCAGGCGAATCTGTCGCTGAAGATCATTCGGGGTGGAACCTCGTGTTACACGATTGCGATGTGCGCCCAGGCCGGCCACGAAGACGCCATGCTCTCATTCCGGGATGCATCTGTCGAAAAAATCATGAAGCTGGCCGAGTGGGTAAGAAAATTAAAAGGTACGGTCAAACCACGGCTGACATCGGCCAAAAGCGGGGCTTCGAACTAAGCCGTTTGAAGCATCGTGCGCAGTGAAAGGAGGCTGGTCCATGGCAGACACACATTCAGTGATCGGGACACAAAATAAAAAAGGACAGATCTATACTGATACCTGGAAAATGATGCACGAAGCGCCACGCACGCCGTCGTTCTTTACGGGCAGCGAGGTCATCAAGGAAGCGCTTCGGCGGGCCAGTTGCGACGTCATGATTGCGTATCCAATCACGCCCCAAAGCGAAGCAGCCGCACTCATCGGAGAATTGTTTGCGGAAGGCTATATCGGAGATTACTTCCGTGGCGAGAGCGAATTTGCCGTCATGTCGCAGTGCGCCGGGGCCGCATTCGGTGGCGCACGTGTCTTCACTACGACCGCGGGACCCGGCACGATGCGCGCAATGGAAAACTTTCCGATGTGGGCAGGCGCACGCTTGCCGATCCAAATGATCGTCACCTGCCGTGGGATCAACTCGCCGCTGTCAATTCAACCGGACACATTGGAAATCGCCTATCTGCTCAACACCGGCATGTTGGTCTGGCATGCGGAAACCGCCCAGGACTTCTTTGATTGGATTCTCAAGGGATACATGGTGTCCGAGGAGCCGGACGTGCACTTGCCGCTGGCACTGTGTTGCGATGGATTCTTCGTCACTCACACAAAGGACGTCGTCAATCTGACCCCAGCCGACATGTGTCTGCCCCCTTACGACCCCTATCGGTCACCGGTTCCTTGCATGGATATGGAGTGTC
>JAICVE010000020.1 GCA_025935475.1 Nitrospira sp.
CAGTCTCCCTACTTCACATCGACCGAGTTCATTGCACAGCCAGGCTCTGGTATCTCCTTTCAGCTTCCGCAATTCACTGACCATCCGGAATGTCTCAGGGCTGCGTGAAGTGATCGTCCGACCGTCGGTTCTCAAGAGCAGATAAGAGAATTTGAGCGCGTCTTTGATGAAGCCGACTTCGCGATCGATCTGCGTGATCGAAGCAGGAGGCTCCCAGGCACGTTCCTCGTGGCACCAATCGTCCATGTTGAGCAAGGCCGGGCAACCCTTCTCGTGAAGACAGGGGCTGTACACCGTACATCGTTTCTCCGCAAGCAACTGATTCCGGACCTGATGCAACGCGCGGGAGGTCCCACGCAAGGCAGGCTCCACGATCATCAAAGTCCCATCCGGCGACAGCCACGACAAGGCTGTTGTAAGAAGGCCGGCTCTGGCAGCGGTCTGATCGGAAGACTCGCTCCACATTTCATTCAGGCAATTCCCCAGAATGATGAGATCAAATGGTCCCGCTCGACCGATTGTTTCTCGCAATGAACCGCTGTGGATACGTCTGAGATCGGCTTGCTGTGTCTGAAGCCTGGAGGTTGTGATACCGGCCATGCGGACATACATATTCCACAGCCGCTCAGCCTGCCGCAGCGCCATGCCCGAAATGTCGATCGCCGTCACGGAGAGGTGTTCAGCCAAAGTCCCCCGGCCATGATGAAGCCAATCGAGGACGGCCAATCCCGCCGTGCCTGGCCCAGCACCAAGATCCAGAACTGAGAATCGACGTGCCTCTTTTCCGAGGAAGGTCTCGTCAGGCAATTCGTCAAGCAGCACTTGGATCTTGCACAGATTGACCGGCAGGAAATATTGGAGATACGCCACAGCCGAGGTCGTATCCTCCAAGTAAAGACGAGACAGGTCTGCCCGCCCTTTGGTGAAGAGCCGTGAAAGCTCGGCAACGGCCTGCGCGAGCGTCTCGTGCGACAGACCCTCTTTCTCAACGTGTGTATTGATCGCGTCAAGTAGCAGCGGCGAGACGGTGGCGTTGAGGCTACGCATCACCCTAGTGTATGCTCACCCTATTACGGAGGACAACCATGACGGATGAAATCCTACAGGCCTACAAAGAGGTCGAATCGGCTGTGGAACGCTACATTCGGCTCTTGCATGACCACGTCACGATGCTACAGAACGTGGAACCGCCGGGATCGGATAAGGTCGTGCGGCTCACGGCAGGATCGAAGGCCATGACTGACAGCGCGTCGATTTATTTGTCCTACGCCAAGTATGTGGCCTACGGCATGCCGGCCAGCGAGGAAATGATGGAGGACGAAATCCAGGGATAGGCGGGTGTTCAAGAGCAGATAATGAAAGAGCCCGTCAGAATCGAACCTGACGGGCTCTTGGTGTTTCAGCACGAGCGGTTCAGATGCTGCGCATGAAGTGCGCGACTTCGTCAGGATTCACCGCGCCGCCCATGATTGAGGACAGTGCCACGTTCGTGGACTTCTTGCCCGTGAGACCGGATTCCACCTCATCCACGATCAATTCCACCGGCATCGACTGACCTCCATAGACGCGAGGGCCGCCGATGATCTTCGCCTTGGAATACCCGTAGATCGCGGTGGCCACTTCCTTCGCCAGCCATCCCACGTAGTTGAACTCAGGCACGACGATCAACTTGACCTTGCCGCAGAGTTGGCGGAGCTCCTGAGTGGGGAAGGGGCGAAGCGACCGGACCTTGATCAGTCCCACGTTCAGACCCTTTTCCTTGCAGAGGCGAACCGCTTCGCGTGATTGCGCGCAGGCACTTCCCGACGCGATGATGACTGCATCGGCGCCCTCTACGTTTTCCGCGGTCAGCATCCCGCCCATATACTTGCTAATGTACTTCCGCGAACGTTCCACAGCGGCCCAGACTTCCTGCTGCCACACCGCATGGATGTTGTAGGCCATGAAGTTGGATTTCTGGACCGGGGCGTCTCGTGAGAGCCGGGCGGGAGGATTCTCCGCATCGAGCACAGGAACGGCCCCACGCCAGGCTTCGCGCGGCGGAAGCTTGATGCCGCGATCCTGCATCCGCACATAGCCGCGCGCGTGCGTGACGAAGAAGCCGTCGCAGCACACACCGACCGGCAGCGTCACATCGTTCTTTTCGCTGATCGCGAACCCGGCCATGATGAAATCGAACATGTCCTGCTGATTCTCGGCATGGAAGACGATCATGCCGCAGTTCAGGAGATAGGCGACTTCGATGTTGTCCGGTTGGATGGCCAGCGGCGCATTGACGACCCGGCAGGTAAACATGGCCACGGCAGGCAACCGGTGGCCCGGCCAGGAGGCAATGCCTTCCATGCCCCGGAGCGTGCCCGGACCGGCTGTGGCGGTGAAGCACCGCACACCGGAGCGCGACCCCCCGGCAATGGCGGCCATAACCCCGACTTCTTCTTCGCCGCGGTAATATTCCTTGACATAGCCTTCACCGTAGAGCACGCCCACCAACTGCATCGTCTCACTTTGCGGCGTGATGGGATAGGCAACGGCCAAATCCACGTTCGAACGGCGAATGGCTTCCTTAGCGGCTTCGCTGCCGGTGATGAATTCCTTCGTCCGGGGCGCTTCATGGAACATGTATTCCGGCGTCACGATCTTCTGCCGCTTGGCGTCGGCATGTGGATCCTTTTTTCCATCAGATTTCGGAGCCGCGACGCTGGTGATCGGATCACCCTGGGGATTGGTTTTTTGTTGAGCCTCTAGAGCTTCACTCATGATGGCACCTCATTAGGCAGGATGTTGAAAAAGTCCGTCAGCGGCATTCGCATCGCGCTGAGTCTCAAACAGTACCCTTCAACTTTGCTGGACGACCTTTTTGAACATCCTGCATGGCTATGCGTTGTCACTAGAAACCTTAATGACCACTCGCGAATCAGCCTTCGCGTTTCATGTTCTCTGGGGAATGACCGAACATCGCTGCACTTCCCGTCCCGCCTGGAGACGGAGCAAACGTCGTCGGATTGGTATGGGTCTTCCCACCGTGGACTTTCGATTGCGTGCCGGTAAAACGGACGTTCTCCCCATTGTCCGGCAGCTTGATGCCCATCTCCTCGCGCACCTTCTTGAAGATCTGCGCGACCCGCTTGATCTTGACGGTATCCGAATCACGAATCGTGAGCATGGCATCTTCATGGCCCTGCTCGGCACAAATCGCCATCGTGCAACAGTTTGTTCCTGCCCGAATCATTTTCAACGTCAAATTCGCATAGTGACAATGGACGCCGATGAAAATGCAGGCTTCGATCTTGTTGCCCCAGATGGTCAAATTGGGATGGTTGGGGTTGATCACTTCTTCCGGATCGATCTTGGGGTACTTCGGCCGGTAATCCGGCATGGGAATGATCATGACTTGAGGAATCTGCGCCGCAATTTCCAGCGTGGCCTTGGCTTTTTCCACCGCATGGTCGTTCCAGGCCCAGAGCAGCAATGGGCCTGGGAAGATCGTCGCGTTCGGGCTGGTCAACATCTTACGAGCCATCTCTTCGATGACTTTCTCTTCGTTTGGCTCGAGAAGCCCGTAAAACAACCCCTGACCTGGATCTGGCAATGAAACTCCAAGTTGTGCCGCAGACGGCGGATGAAATCCCGCCGGGCCAGGAACGATGATTCTTTCTCTCGTGTCTTGCGCTGTAGTGGCCACTCCGTTCCCCTTTCTGGATCCCGACGCTTATCCCACAACCGGGCTGGCGAGGACCGCGGTGGTGCTCTTCTCACCGTAGGTGACATTGTCCGTCAGCGCCGCCTTAGGCAGCTGATCGATCATGATCATCTTGATCGCGTTGTTCTTGGCCATGTTGTCGCAGACCCACACGCATTGCGCGCAGCCTTTGCACCGATCCACTGCCACATAGGCGGACCCGTACTTGAATCCCTGATCCTTTCCCATCTCTTCGCTGTACAGAATGGTGTTGGCTTCGGGACAATACTGCGTGCAGAGCTTGCAACTCTTGGAGGCACAGATTTCAACATTGATATCAGCGACAAGATACATGGTACTCCTTTACGCGCTGGCAGCGGCGGCGGGCTCTTCGACCCGCTTGACGTCTGCCGACGCCCAACCGTGATCGACGGCGTAGTTCCACCCTGCCCGCATCACAGCGACATTTTTATCAATCAATTCTTGCTTCTTCTTGAATTTCCGCTCGACGACACTGTCCAATGCCGCGGTGCCACCCGAGACCACGAATCCTTTGCCGAGGAATCGGTCTTTCACCGCCTGCTCCAAACCCGCCATGTTCGTCAGCCCCGTGATCGCACCGATGCAGCCCATTAATGCCATGTTAGTGGCGAGGTCCATCCCTGCAACTTCCAGTGAAAGCTTCGTCGCGGGGAAATAGTAAAGTTTTGCGCGCCGCTCTTCTAACTCGCGGGCTTGATCTTTGTGCAGCTTCATCGGCCCGTCGTTATTGATGAGCGCAATCCCGTCTTCTTTCAACCCAAAGTAGAACGGCATGGTATAGGATTTGCCGTGGGTGATGACTTGGGGATGGAAGATGATGATGATGTGCGGGAACGTGATCTCACCGATCTCGTAAATTGGTTCATCCGACACTCGGACGTAGCTCTCGACCGGCGCCATACGCTTTTCCGATCCATAGAACGGGACGATGGTGCTTTCGCCGCCGGCGTTAATGACCGCAGTGCTCAAAATGTGCGAGCCGGTGACGACGCCCTGGCCGCCGACGCCTGCCATTCGAATGTTAAAACGCTTCGCCATGATGCAGCCTCCCTTTCGTCGGCTTAGGCCTTGCTAGGAATTGCGGCAGGAGTAGCAGGCTTCGAGAGAAATTCCTTGTAGCCGTACCGCTCGGTCAAATACTGCTTGGCTTCATCGCTCACGTATTCCGAAAAGGCATAACGATCGTTCTCGACCGTCTTCGCGTCTTCCATGACCTTGTCGGTTGGAATGGCGTATTCGATGTTGCAAGAGGTATAGGCTTGAATGTACGTGGAACCGACCTCACGGGCGATCAACACGGCTTTCTTGATGACACTCTCGACGCGGCGGGGATTGTTTGGTACGACGGTCGCGACATACGCGCAGCCGGCGACCTTCGCCATCTGTACCATATCCATCTTCTCGAACTTCTTGCCGAGCGGCGCCATCTTCAGCACGGCACCGCGGTTGGTCATGCCGCTTTCCTGTCCGCCGGTATTGCCGTACACTTCGTTGTCTAACATAATCGTGGTGAACCGCTCTTTCCGGAACCAGGAGTGAAGGACCTGCTGGAAGCCGATGTCCGCCGTTCCGCCGTCCCCGGCCATCACGACCACGTCCTTCGGCTTGTCTCCGAACCGAAGCCGGAGGCCGCGGGAAAGTCCGCTCGCCACGCCATTCTGGTCGCCGTAGTTGCCGTACACAAAGGGAATGGCGGCTTGGGAAATCGCCAAACGGCCGCAGCCGGCGGTGCCGACGGTGATGGTGTCTTCAGGGTTCGGAAAGGCAATCATGGCCAGGCGAATGAACAGCGTCATCGCGCAGCCCGCGCACATGGGATGCTCTTCGAGGACTTCCTTGAAGCTGCCCATCTGCGAAACGGAGACCTTCTTTCCGAAGGGGCCATGTTCGACCATGTCCCGATATTCCTTCGGCATGAATTTTTCAAAGCCGTTTGAAAATTTTACATAATCGAGACTCATCGGACACCTCCCTTATATGCCTGCGACGTACGACGTCGCCATTCAGTCGATGTGAAATTCATATGTACGAAAGACAACTAGCGGGAAATAGAACGGACAAGCAACGCGCGACATGACTCGTTGGCGTCGCGGCCATCCTAGCAAAGCTCAAAAAACACTGTCAATTTATATGTTGGCGCCACAGAGGCTCACCGGGCAACATCAAAAATTTTATAACTTCCTGAAAATCAATGCAACTTTGCAGAAGGCCCACCCCATCCGAAAGAAGACCTAGCCCTGCCGGATCCGATAGGCCATTCGCCCTAACCTCGAGGGAAACGGAATGGTCGTTGCCCTTGCCACCAAATGTGTCTACACTAGCCATGTTATGGCCATTCGCGTGATCATCGCAGGGGAAGACGAGGAAGCCCAATACGTCGGTGGCGTCCATAAGCGCCCGCCGATCCCCGATAATTCCCTCAAGGCAGAATGCCCCAAGTTTATGGCTCACGGCCCCTGTGGGGGGGTCCGCAAGGGCGGATTCTGCGAGGTCTATCCTGAGATGACCTGCCCGTGGATCACCATGTTCATCGAGTTGGAAAAGATCGGCCAAACTGAGTGGATGAAGCAAGTATGAAGGGAGGCGGGGGAAAGAGCCGAGGAGAGAAGAAGCATACGGGTGCTTCCACGCCGCTCGGCTATTATAATGAACGGCATGCCAAGAGCGGTCTCACCGCTTCTCTGCCCACGATCGAAACTTTCCCGAATCAGTACAAGGGCTACGAAATCACAATCGAGATTCCCGAATACACCGCGATTTGCCCCAAAACCAGCTTGCCCGACTTCGGCGTCATTACCGTGCATTACATGCCGGATCGCGAATGCCTTGAGCTCAAATCCTTGAAAATGTACATCCATGCGTACCGCAATATCGGCATTTTCTACGAAAACGCAGTGAATAGAATTCTTCAAGACATTGCGGCGGCTTGCCGGCCAGTCTGGGCGAGGGTTACCGGCACATTCGCTGCCCGCGGCGGTCTACGCAGCGTGATTGAGGCCCGTTATCCATAAGAACAACATGCACCACAGATACCGCATGGCCGACAACGTCTTGTAACCGTCCCGCCGCGCGTGGGATCGGGGCGCTCGTTTCCACATTCCAATTTTCATGGGCACCTACGCCATCGGCGACATTCAAGGCTGCTTCAAGTCCCTCCGCCGTCTGCTCGACCACATCTGTTTTGATCCGCACAGCGATCGGCTTTGGCTCGTCGGTGATTTGGTAAACCGAGGGCCGGACTCATTGGCCACACTGCGCTTTCTCACATCGTTGGGCTCGTCAGTGTTTCCCGTCTTAGGCAATCATGATCTCTTTCTGCTGGCCGCGGCCAAGGACATCGTAACGCTTCGCCCGAAAGACACCATTCAAGATGTCCTCGCCGCCGACGATCGCTCAGAGTTGATCGACTGGTTGAGACGACAACCGTTGCACCGGCGTTTGGGCGAATTCTTTATGGTGCATGCCGGCCTGCTCCCCCAATGGACCATCGACGAGGCAGCGAAACTGGCAGGAGAAGTGGAGAGGGTGTTGGCCGGACCCGACTACACGGCATTCTTACGCGAACTCTTTCATGGCCCGACGCCTCAGTGGGATCCGGCGCTTAAAGGCATCGAACGTCTGGCCAGCATCGCGCGGGTTTTCACCCGCCTCAGAACTACAACGCCAGACGGTGAAATGTCGACATATTCTGGTTCGCCGGACGAGGCTCCAGCCGGATTCCTCCCTTGGTTCCGTATTCCCAACCGGCGCAGCAGCGATGCGACCATCATCACGGGTCACTGGGCGGCCCTAGGGCTGCACATGGAGCCGAACGTGTTGGCCATCGACAGCGGCTGCGTCTGGGGACGGCAACTCACCGCCGTTCGTCTGGAAGATCGCACCGTGTACCAGGTAGAGTATGCCGACCGTCGAGATTGAACTTCAGCCTCCCGACCCTTCCTGGCCTCGTTACTCTCATCGTCCGTTTCCGCTTTATCGATTTCTCCCTGGTCATTCGCCTCATCCCCGTCACAGCCCCCGAGGTCATTCCTATGGGCAGGCCAACCCCATGCCCATCTTGCTCGGTCCCGAGCAATGGCGGCGAATGGGCGACTACCTTTATGCCATCGATCTCTACAACTATGCGTATTGGTGGGAGTGCCACGAAATGCTCGAGGGACTCTGGCGGGCCGGACAAACGACGAAGCAAGGAAATTTTTTCAGGGCCCTCATCCAATTGGCCGCCGCCAATCTGAAGCGGTCTCTGGGCTACGGGCAGGCAGCGGACAACCTGACGTTCAGAGCGATCTCGCGGTTTGAACAAGTGCCGGACTTCTACATGGGCATCGAGGTGGCGAGTCTCCTGAGCCATCTGAGGGAGCACTCGGGCGAAGCCGCTCCCCTGATTCGTTTGAATGGCTGAGGATTGCCGCGAGAGAGGCAGCTGACCGACTAGTGATAGGACTCTGATTCGGAAGGAAACTTCCCCTGCTCCACCTCTTCTTTGTACCGGCGGAGCGCCTGCAGCGCATCGGCCCGCAAATGTGCATAGGGCTTCACGAACTTCGGTACGAACTCGTCGAACAGTCCGAGCAGATCATAGAGGACTAACACTTGCCCGTCACAATGGGGGCCGGCGCCGATTCCTATGGTCGGAATTGTCAGCTGCTCCGTCATGGTCTTGGCGAGCGACGCGGGCATCGCCTCAAGCACGATGGCCACGGCACCGGCTTCTTCGAGCGCCTTGGCATCGGACACGAGTGTTTGCGCCCGCTCAGCGCTCTTCCCCTGCACTTTGTACCCGCCATATTGATTCACGGACTGCGGCGTCATTCCGAGATGGCCGAACACCGGAATGCCCACCTCCGTCATGGCCTGGATCCGGTCGGCCATCGCCCTGCCGCCCTCGAGTTTGACCGCGTGAGCCCCTGCCTGAAGAAAGCGACCGGCATTCCGCAGGGCGTCCTCTTTGCTGGCTTGATAGGACATGAAGGGCATATCGCCGATCACCAGCGACTGCTGCGCGGCACCAGTCACGAGCTTGGTGTGATAGAGCATGTCCTCCATCGTGACGGACAAGGTGTTGGACTTACCTTGCACAACTACGCCCAGTGAATCGCCGACCAGCATTGCTTCAATGCCGGCCTGCTCCAGCAGACGGGCAAACAAGGCGTCATACGCGGTCACGACGATGAGCTTCTTCTTGTCCCGTTTGCGCCGCTGGAGGTCGGGGACCGTCATCATGCGAGTTGCGCCTTTGTGATGATTTCACCGAGCCGATGCGTCCCCTTGATCGCCATGATATGGACGCCATCGCAGTGAGGACGCACGGCCTTGATGCTGCGGACCGCGATCTCCACGCCGACCTCTTCGGACTTTTCGCCAGCGGCACGCAGTTCGTCGATCATTGCCTGTGGAACGGACATGCCGGGAATATTGGCGTTCATGAATTCCGCCATTTTCGCGTTGCGCAGCAGCAGAATGCCAGCGAGAACCTTGACCTTGAACGGACGCACGTGTTTCATGAATGCCGCAAACTGCTCGGGATTATAAACGGCTTGGGTTTGAAAAAATTCGGCTCCGGCTTTGACCTTCACTTCAAACTTGGCCAACACCGGTCCCACCAGGTCGGCCTCCGGCGTCACGGCCGCGCCGATGGTGAAATCCGTGGTTCCGTCGAGCTTGTTGCCGGCATAGTCACGTCCCTTATTCAAGCCCTGCACGAGACCCATCATCTGGACGGAGTCGAGGTCGTAGACCGGCTTCGCATCCTTGTGGTCGCCGACCGTCGGGTAGTCGCCAGTCAGGCAGAGCACGTTACGAATCCCAAGCATGTGGGCGCCCATTAGGTCGGACTGCATGGCGATCCGGTTTCGGTCGCGGCAGGTCAACTGCATGACTGGATCATGCCCCAACTCGTATAGCAACCGGCAGACCGGCAACGAGCCCGCACGCACGACTGCCGCAGTATTGTCCGTCACGTTCACGCCATGCACCCGGCCCAGCAGCTGCTTGGCGTTGTCCAGGAGACCGTTGATGTTGGTGCCCTTCGGGGGATTGTACTCGACGGTGACCGCGAACTGGCCCTGCTCCAAAATGTCTTTAAGCCTTCTCGGTTCCCGACCCATTTCGCACTCCGCCTTCGGCTCGGCTACGCCATCCCTGCCATTCTTCTAGCAGACTCCACCGTATTGTCCAGCAACATTGCAATCGTCATGGGGCCGACCCCGCCCGGCACCGGACTGATCCATCCAGCCTTCTGGCTTACTGGTTCGAAATCGACGTCACCGCACAGTTTGCCGTCTGGAAGTTTATTTGTGCCGACGTCGATCACCACGGCGCCTTCGCGGACCATGTCGGCCGTCACAAACTTGGCCTTGCCGATCGCCACCAGCAAGAGCTCCGCCTCACGACAGACGGCCGGAAGATCTTTCGTCTTTGAGTGGCAGATCGTGACAGTCGCATGGCGCTGCAGCAGCATGAGCGCCAACGGCTTCCCCACAATGTTGCTGCGCCCGACCACCACTGCGCGCTTGCCTTCGATCGGCACCCCCGTCGATTCGATCATCTTGATCACGCCCTTTGGCGTGCACGCTTCGAACACCGGATGGCCCTCGACGAGCCGACCGAAATTGTATGGATGAAAGCCGTCCGCATCTTTCTCCGGACTGACGGCCTCCAGAATCACGCGGCTGTCGATATGCTTGGGCAACGGTAACTGAACGAGAATGCCGTGGATCTTGGGATCAGCGTTTTTCTTTTCAATAAGCGCCAGGAGTTCAGCCTGAGTGGTCTGGGCGTTCAACTTGTGGTCGTCGACGTGAATGCCGGCAAGCTCGCAAGCTTTCTGCTTGTTCTTCACATAGACATGTGAGGCTGGATCATCTCCCACCAAAATGGTGGCCAACCCCGGCTTGATACCCGTTTTCGCCAATACTGCCGCCGAGGCCACAGCCAAACCTTCCCGAACCGCCTGTGCCAACGCCTTCCCGTCAATCAGTCGAGCAGCCACAACGTCCTCCATTGGAATATCCCTGGAAGAAGTGCCGAGGATCGGACGCATCAGGGCGGCGCACGATCCGGTCGTGTTTTGTTCGAAGGAGGGCCACCTTAGCAGGCCAATTTTATCCAAGTCAACGCCGTGACCAACACCGGCAAGCACGTGAGATCATTTGCCAATTCCTTGACAGTTTCTCCGCCTGACGGCTACGATCATTTGATGTGCATCGCAAGCTCGGCAGACCATCTTCTCGCCGTTTCTCTATGATCCGTCGCTTTTTTTATCTCTGTCTCAGCACGGCAGCACTGTGCCTGACCATGCTGCCGTGCGACATGTTGGCGCAGATCACGGTGACCAATCTCCAAACTCCCTACAGCTTCGTCAGCAGCAGCTCGGGGAAGGAATACTTTATTTCGAGCGTCAATGGCGACCCGGACGCTGCGGACAATAACGGCTTCATCACCAAACTCGATGGAAACGGAAAGATCCTCAATTTTAAATTCATCCAAGGCGGCACGGACGGGATTACCCTCAACGCCCCTAAGGGAATGGCGCTGGTCGAGCAGACCCTGTACGTTGCCGACCTGGACCAATTGCGTGCGTTTGATATGGTCAGCGGGAAGCCCATTGCCTCCATTTCGATTGCTATCTCGCCCAGCCATGTCCCTGCAGGCCTAACCGACGTCGCCTACGACGGAAGAGGTCGGCTGTATTGCTCCGATCAGCATGCGAATCGAATCTATCGGGTGGAACTGCCCTCGAGGAAGGTGACGCTTCTCGTGGCCGATCCGGCATTAGCGGGTCCGACCGGCTTGGCCGTTCACCCGAAATCAGGCGAGCTCATCGCGGTGAGTTGGGATAAAGGAAAGATCTTTGCCATCACACCAGACGGCGCGGTGTCTGAAATCTTTTCCAACGGATTTTTCTCAAGCCGTTTTGCCAACCTGCGCGGGGTCGACTTCGATCGGTGGGGCAACATGTATGTGTCGGATTTCACCACGGGCAAAGTCTGGCGGATGACCTGGGACAAGCGCTTTCAAGTCATCGCCGAATATCTGCCCTCGCCGGGCGATCTCGGTATCGACCGAACCAATAATCTGATCCTGGTCCCCTATGAATTCGCGCATGCTGCGGAAATGAACGGGCTCGAGGCACCGAGCGAGGGCAAATCGAAACAGGAAAAACGCACCCTGGCCGATTACGGCTTCATTCCTCCGCCGCCAAAGCCGGAAAACGGGGGCAAGAAATGAGCGAGTGCGCCTATTGCAAACAACGCAAGGGCAAGCGGCCTTGTCCGGCCCTAGGTGTCATCTGTAGCGTCTGTTGCGGCGAACACCGGATCGTCCGGGTCGCGTGCCCGCCGGACTGCACCTATCTCGGCACCGGAAGTGAGTACCAGCAAAAGCGCCTGAGCGAACAGTTCATGCCGCTTCGGCGTGAATTCTATCGGGAGATCGGCGAAGCCGGCGGTGAGAAAGCCGTGGCACTCTATAATCTGATCGAGGTGGTGACGTTCAGCTACTTCCACGGGCGGCGGGACGGTCAAGACGCGGAGGTGGTGACGGCGATTCAGGCGTTGCGACGGACGTTGAGTCCGCTGCATGTGCCCTCGGCCCCCATGCCGGTGTTCGCGGAACAGCTCAAAAAAGAATACGACGCCTTTAAAAAACAGAACCCGCAGCAGATCGCCGACGCGTCAACAGCGCCCGAGGTCCTCGATCGGGCCCTGAAATTCGTGTCGGACTTCTCCGGACAGGATTTTCAGTCGCAACGGTATTTGAGCGGCCTCATTGGCTATGTGAAGGCCTACCACCCGGACATTGCGGCCCATCTCACGAAGCAGCAACAGGCAGGCCACATTGTCTTGCCCGGCCAATCCTTCATGCCCCCCTCTGCGCCCAAGCCACACACCCACGGGCCCGGATGCGAGCACCATCACCATTAACCGGAAACAGCAGCGGAATCGAACCGATGGCAGCTGAGAAAGCAAAGAAGGTTCGAAGGTCGAGACGAGTCGACCTCAAATGCGAGCTGGGATTCTCCTCCGACGAGATCGAAGGGGAAGCGCATGTCACGAACATTTCGACGGGCGGGTGCCGCGCAGAATCGGAGGTCAACGTCGCAGTAGGACTGCAGTTTGTGGTGCTGCTTCACCTGCCGGCGCAAAGCCCGCTCAAGATTGAGCGCGCCGCCGTCCGATGGGTGAAGGACAATGCGTTTGGATTGAGCTTCATGCTCTTCCTACCTTCCGAACGGGCCAAACTTCAGAAATATCTCGATACTCTCACCTAGCTTCCGCGGCCGTATTCACTCCAGGATCGTGACGGTCATTTCGATCCGATCGTTTGGCAGGTCATGCTCATTTCTCGGAAGACTGACGATCTTGTCGGCAATGCCCAAGCCCTTGGTCACTTCGCCAAACACCGTATATTTGCGATCGAGAAAGAACGAATCTTCCACGACGATAAAGAACTGCGAGCCGGCCGTATCCGGCTCGCCTGCGCGGGCCATCGACACGATGCCGCGCTTGTGGGGCGTGTCGGAAAATTCCGCCTTCAAGAGAATGGGATTGCCTTTTTCATCCTTTGGGCCCCCCTGGCCGAAGGTCTCTTTCCTGAGCGAGTTTTTTGTATTCGGATCGCCTCCCTGAATCATGAATCCCGGGATGACTCGATGAAAAATCGTTCCGTTGTAAAACCCGGCCTTGGCCAGCTTGATGAAGTTTTCCACATGCTTCGGAGCGAGATCAGGGAAGAATTTCATCTCCATTTCACCAAATCGGGTCTTGATGATGGCTTTCGGTCCCGGGGGTGGAGGCGGAGGAAGCACTACCTTCGTATCGACTTTTTCCGAACATCCCGCGAGCACGCTCACCGCCATCAGTGCGCACACCAGGGCAGCGCTCCCTTTCGCACGTGCGGTGGCTCCAGTGGCAGACGGTCCGAGCATCGTCTATTCGACGGCCACCGTAATTTCTACACGTTCATTGGGAAGGTCATTACGAGGATTTCTCGGAAGGTTGACGATCTTATCCGCCACCTCCATCCCCTTCACCACCTCTCCAAACACCGTGTATTGGCCATCCAGGAAATTGGATTCTTTGACGACGATGAAGAACTGAGAACCCGCGCTGTTTGGATCGTTGGTCCGAGCCATGGAGACGATGCCCCGGCGATGCGGCGTGTCGTTGAATTCCGCTTTGAGTTTTTCGCTGGGCCCGCCCAGCCCGTACGTCTCCGGCTTCTTCGGATCCTTGGTATTGGGATCGCCCCCTTGAATCATGAAACCGGGTATGACTCGATGGAAAATGGTGCCGTTGTAATAACCGGACTTGGCCAGCTTGACGAAGTTCTGAACATGATTCGGCGCCTTCTCGGGGAAGAACACGATCTCCATGTCTCCGAATTTCGTCTTGATCACGGCTTTGGGCGCCTTGCCCGCGGCGCCGTCTACCGCATACAGCACCGTAGCACCGGGATCTCCTAACGTGCTCATTAGCAGACACAGGCCGAATGCGAATACGAGCTTCCGTCTGGCCATCTCAGCGTCCTCCCTTGAAAATCTTTTGTGGATAATATTTTACCACGGCTCAACGGTCCTCACGGACGGCTTCCTGCAAGGCTTGCTTTGCCGCCGATTGTTCTGCTTCTTTCTTGCTCCGACCTGTTCCTCTGCCGACCACGTCTCCGTTGATGCTCATTTCGACCTCAAAGAGCTTGTCATGGTCCGGTCCCGACTCTCGAACCACCGCATAGGACGGAAGGCTGTCGAATCGTCGCTGACACCACTCCTGGACTTGTGTTTTGTAATCGTCTTCACCCGGGCGATGTCGTTGACTGGCGACCTGCGAGAACTCCTGCTCGAACAGCCTGGCCACGACTCGGCGTGAAGACTCGAGGCCGCCGTCGACGTGCACCGCAGCGATCACGGCTTCCACCGCATCGGCAAGCAGCGAATCCTTTTCGCGACCTTTCGAAAGGTCCTCCCCCCGTCCGAGTCGAAGGCACGACCCC
>JAICVE010000482.1 GCA_025935475.1 Nitrospira sp.
GCCGCCTCCGAGAGTACTTGGGCGATGGCCCGGTTGGAGCGGATGGCTTCGCTGCCGCCGCGCAGGACACACGCGTTGCCGGATTTGAGGCACAAGGCCGCCGAGTCCGCCGTCACGTTAGGTCGGGACTCATAGATGATGCCGATGACGCCGATGGGCACGCGCACCCGACCGACCTGCATGCCGTTTGGACGTGTCCACATCTTCGGCATCTCCCCGAGTGGATCGGGCAGCTTGGCCACCTCTCGAATGCCGGCGGCCATTTCGGCGATCCGGGCTTCACTGAGCCGTAACCGATCGGCCATGGCCTTTCTCTCTGGAGCAGCGCCAAATGCCTCAATGTCCTCTGAATTGGCGGCCAGCACTGTGTCAGTCTGGCCTTCCAATGCATCGGCCATGGCGTGAAGGGCTTGATTCTTGAGCGAGGTGGACAGCGTTGCCAAGCGATTGGCCGCCTGTCTCGCACGCGTCACCAGCGCTTCAACATATTCGGGAATCGACTGTAATGGCGCTTCCGTCGTGTCTTCGGATGAAGCGCCCTCCGGCGAAAGACCGGCACGGCTGCTCTGCTCGGACATGAATCTATACTCCTCTGCGGAGACGTTGGGATGCTACAGGATACAGCGGTGATTTCCGGAGGGTCAAGGCGTGGCGGCGCCCGTCAGTGAGCCGATGGATGAGCAAGGGCTGCTTTGAAATAAGTGATTGTTCGGGCAAGCGCATCTTCGAGCGCGACCTGCGGCTCCCATTTCAGCAGCGCCTTTGCCCGGCTGATGTCCGGCCGGCGCACCTTGGGATCGTCCAGCGGAAGCGGATGAAAACTGATGTCACTGGATGAACCGGTCAACTTGAGGACCAGTCGGGCAATCTCGATCACCGTTAACTCTCTAGGGTTTCCAATGTTGACGGGGTCGTGGACACTCGGTTCTTCGTGGTCTTTGGCACGGCTAAACAAAAATTTCTTGTCCTTCCGTTCCTCTACCGTCTTGTTCGAATCGACCAGTAGCAGACCGACAATGCCTCGAACGAGGTCGTCGACGTAACAGAAGCTCCTCGTCTGTTGGCCTTCGCCGAACACGCTCAGCGGTTTTCCTTGCAGCGCCTGGACGATGAAGTTAGACACCACGCGTCCGTCATTTGCCCGCATCCGCGGGCCGAACGTATTGAAGATGCGGACGATCCGCGTATCGAGTCCGTGATAACGGTGATACGCCATGGTCATGGCCTCAGCAAACCGCTTCGCCTCGTCATACACACCGCGCGGGCTGATGGGGTTGACGTTGCCCCAATAGGTTTCCGGTTGTGGGTTGACCAGCGGATCGCCGTAGACCTCGGAGGTGCTGGCCAGGAGAAACCGAGCTCCTTTGGCACGGGCCAAGCCCAGCACCTTGTGCGTGCCGAGCGCCCCGACCTTGAGCGTGGCGATCGGGAATTCTAGATAGTCCTGAGGGCTGGCGGGCGAGGCGAAATGCATGAGGGCGTCCAGGGGACCATCGACATGGAGATAATCGCAGACGTTGTATTTGAGGAAGGTGAACCGTTCATTGCCCAACAGATGTGAAATGTTTTCCATCCGGCCCGTCAGCAGATTGTCCATGCAAATGACGGTATGCCTGGCTTGGATGAGTGAATCGCAGAGATGGCTTCCCAGAAATCCCGCTCCGCCCGTAATCACAATACGCATGTACCTACTCCCTTACCGATCGTATCAATGCAACTCTATCAGGTCTGCCTCCGAAATCCCAACGTATTCTTCCGATCATCAGAGACGGCTCGGCATACTAAGTGGGAGGAGGAATGACCGGCGGCGGCATTTGAGGAGGAAGATCAGGGGCCGGCGTTGGAGGAGGAAGAGTGGGCGCCGTCATCGGAGGACTTGGGAAGGGCCCGGGTGCGAGCACGCCTACAGTGGATGGATTGGGATGCTGAAAGATCCAGTCATGATAGGAAGCGCGGCCCTCGAGATGTCTGACGACCTGAGGAAAGTCGTGCTGCTTGAAGGGCGTTCCGCGACTCTTGCTTCGAACTCCCATGATGCCGCCGGTCGGGCTTCGGACGTATTCCCACTCGCCATGGGAC
>JAICVE010000433.1 GCA_025935475.1 Nitrospira sp.
CCCAGCACAGGAATTCCTGCATTTCATGTGTAATCCACCTCATTGCCCATATTTTGGGCATAGGCCGCTCCATTCTTGACCTACCATATCTAGTGGTTCTTTCTGGCAAAAGAGGATTAACCGCTATTCCTATACTGGGGACGGGATTTCACATTCTCGATCGCGGACCGTGAGGCCAGGCTTGGCGTTTCATCAGGAGTTATGCACAGACCCCCGCCGAACAGCAGTTTTGCTCACCATAATAAAGGGCCACAAGATGGGACTTGACAGGGTGGCGATATCTGTGTAACCATTGGTTACATCATGAAGCCAAACGAGCTCAAACGCATTCGAGAGCAACTGGGATTGACACAGCAGCAACTCGCCGTTGCGCTTCGCACGACCCGAGTCTCGATTGCGCGGTATGAGGCCGGGATGCGACGGATCCCCGGCATGGTCAAGGTGGCGATCGATCGGCTTGGCCGGGTGTCTGAAATTCCAATGGCCGGCATTGTCGCCGCGGGGCTTCCGATTGAACCGGTGCAACAGTCCGAACTCATCGACGTGCCGCCCAGCATGCTCCAGGGTGGAAAGACCTTCGCTCTGCGTGTGAAGGGCGAGTCGATGAAAGACGAAGGCATTCTTCCCGGAGATCTCATTATCGTTCGCAAACAGGAGACGGCGCAGACCGGTCAAACCGTCGTGGCGCTGGTGAACGGCGAGGCCACCGTGAAAACCTATATGAAGAAGCCGGGACATATCGAACTGCATCCGGCGAATGCGGCCATGCAGCCGATCATCGTACAGGCGGCTGATGAATTTCAAATCGAAGGCGTGCTCATCGGCGTGATTCGACATTGTGCCATCTAAGAAATCTGGAAGGGAGGGCCCATATGCACATGGGAGCGACAAAAGAAGAACGACTGATGAATCTGCAGCGCACGGTGGACACGTTGCAAGGCCGCGTACAAGACATGCAGTGGGAACTGCGGCATGCGCAACGGAGGACGTTGAGCGAGCGGTGGTGGAGAAATCTGTTAGGGACTAGGCAAGCCAATACATTCATGTCGGCCTGCTGTAACAGGCGGGTACGGCCGAACACGAGGATGATGGATTATGCTGGTACAGGAAGCGAACAGTAAGACACAAGTAGCCGGGCATTGTGCCGATTGCGGACTACTCGTGGAGCAACGGATCGCCTGTGTGGATGGCATCACCCACTCGACGGTCGATCTGTGCTACGCCTGCTGGGTCGCCTGCCAACAGCGGCAGACCTTTGCAGGCGGGTGCTGCGGATAGGCGAGGGAAGTTATGCAGGCAACGCTAGTCACGACAGAACCAGCGGAACTTCCCTTCGTTCCTGCTCAACCTCAAGGAGCTTCGCACGACTCGAGTGAGGGAGGTCGCGATTGGTTTCTCGCACTGCGTCACGCGCAGATTCCCTTTCATCCCGAAGACCGGCTGCTTCTGCTGTATGGACATCCACTGGTGTTTCGATTGGGGCTGTATGCCGCCGGCGAACGCGTCTTGGCCGGAGAACCGATCGTGTATCTCGATGGCGCACACACCTTCGATCCGTTTTTCATCGGGCGTATGGCCCGCGCGCATCGACGGCAGCCGCGCGCGCTATTGTCCATGATTCATGTGGCCCGCGCGTTTACGTGTCATCAGCTGGAGCGGCTGATCTCCGATTGCCTCATGGCCGCACTCGACCGGTATCAGTCGCGTATCGCCATCCTCTCCGGATTGTTCGACACATTCTATGATCAGACCGTGCCTGAGCACGAGGCGATGCGGCTCTTTGGCCGTATGATGGATGCGAGCCAGAAATTGGCCCATCACGGCTCCACATTACTCTTTCTCTGTCCGCAAGCCCCGATGCTCACGCGTGCAAGCCGTCGTTGCCTTGATCTGATGCGCGGACAAGCGGACCGTGTCATGCGCGTGCAGGAAGAGCACGGATTGGTCAGACTTCATGACGAAGCGGAGAAGACCGGCACACAGTGGGAATTTCCTCGGACGGTATTGGACCTCACCTGAGATCCTTCCACCAGTGCTGGTCTCACCTTGAGCGCACTATCCCATCGCCGCCCAAAGTGTTTTTGCATTCTCACCCGTGAACGTCATGTCGTCCTGAGAAGCTCCACGTTCAAAGTAGAGGCGTAACAATCCGCCGCCAAAGTGCGCTTCTCGTACCAAGTCGAGATTGATCGCGACCTCGCCGGGACGTTCCTCATCTTGCACCTTCACGAATTTCATATGATGACTCCTTATGGATAGGGGTTGGAGGTTGTTCGACCGGACGCGAGGTCCGGAAAATGTGAGCAACGTAGGGGGTCAACGCGGACATGTCAAGACACTAGCGGGTGCCTTCTCGCGCCTGTAGGCTTGCGATATGGCCCTATTCGGCGGCATCGAGGCGGGCGGCACCAAATTCGTGTGAGGGTGATCGGGAGGCGTGTGAGACCGGCTGGTTTCAGTGAAGATGTGTGTGTCGGGGCACTACTGTGACTCTCGCGGCCGGAATGTGCCTGGCTATGCCTTTCATTTCAGTGGAAGCTTCACGCTGATGGCCCCACCAAGCTCGCCTTCCTTCGCGCCTTCCCGAGGATAGCCCGAGATATCACGCTGGCCTTTTGGCTCTCCATGGCAATCCAGACAGGCCTTGCTGTAATACAAGGGCAGCATGAGACGAAGGGTGTGGCCGCCA
>JAICVE010000282.1 GCA_025935475.1 Nitrospira sp.
ATTCAAGCGCTGGTGCCCATGGCCGAGCAATGGGTCAGCATTGGACGCGTCGAACGAGCGGCCATCTCCGAAATCCTTCCGGTCAGCTGACAGGATTCTTTGCGCCATACAACGATTGTCATCCGCTGGGTGCTGCCGTCTCCCGTCACCGGCGGTCCATCTTCACTCTCACCAATCCACCACAACCCCTAAGCCTTTGATCATAGGCCGCCCGTTGACCTAGTGTCCTCCTCAGGTGTGTCAGCGAGGGCCTGTGCTATCGTCAACCGTAGATGGAGGTCCATTCCCGCCAAGGAGGTATCACATGCCAAGTGCGCGATCCAGGCTGTTTACGCTTCTGAGCCTCGCGATCAGTGTCCTTAGCGGCTGTACAATTACAGGGACGATCCAAGAGATTTTGGACACGACAACTAACGTGACGGTCTCAACGTCCGGCCGGACATGGTGGAATGAAGACGGCCTGTTGAAATCGGAACACAAGGTCATCGCGTTTGCCGCCTACAATCAGTCGAATTTGGAACAAGACATCGCGACGGGCCGCGGAGAATATCTTGCGTCAATGAGCTCCTTACTGGGCGTGAGTGAGAGCGGGAGACCGGCGTTCGCGTCGGACGCACAAGACCAGTTCCACTCGTTAGTGCGCGTCGATGATGTCACCCGCGTCCGGTCCCTTCGTGCGATGCTAGAATTGAAGAGAGACTGATGCCAGTCCTGCGAACATGTCGCGACCGTGCTTCAGGACCCACCGAGGAGTTCGTAAACGGTACCATGCTTCCACCAGGAACAGTGTTATGATGCCGCCCCGACAATCCAGTGGGGAAGATGGCGATGGCCAAACTCGTCAAAGAGTGGCGCAACGAAGACATTCAGACGCAGGCGCGTCATTACGTCCGGACCTACATTCTGCTTCCCTCCGGTTTTCTCGGACTGATCTGCATGCTTGGCGGAATCGGCACGCTCGGCTATCAGCTCGTCACCTCCGAGACCTACACTTGGACGACGTTTACGACCAGTTCCGCGCTCATCGTGCTGGGCGGAGTCATCGGTTGGCTGCAAACACGCTATCATCGCTATCTGCTTGAAACGGTTCCCAGTGTGTTTGCCGCGCGCATGCGGACGGCCGTGCAACGCACGCAGCGGAAAGCCAAGCCTGAACCGGTGATTCCCCCGATCGAGCATCGAGGCCGCAAGCTGGTCCCCGCCGTGTATGTTGCCGGCATCGCGCTTGTGCTGGGCGCTTCCCTGTGGGCGATCGTGTACGGATCGATGGACGCTGTCCCGGCGCTGCTCATGCCGTGGGCCGGATTTTATTGGAGCAAGCTGGTCTTTTGGCGCGGAGTGGTCAAATGAATCGGCAGGGGATCATTTCCGCCGGGATTGTTTTCGTGGCTGTTTTCCCATCTTCGCCCTGTTGAGCGTCGTCTCAAGGCGTGCCACTCGGTGTGCGAGATCGCGCACCAATTGTCGCAGCTCAGGCAGCCGCGGAATGACGGCTTGGGCCTTCATCCAGGTTTCGTGCGGCATCACGGGCGCACCAGACACGATTTGATTGGCCTCGACACTTCGGTTCACTCCCGACCGCGCGGCAATCATCGCCTGGTTGCCGATCGTGAGATGATCCGCCAAGCCGGCCTGTCCGCCGATCATGACGTGATGGCCGATCGTAGTGCTGCCGGCGACGCCGACTTGGGCCACGATGATGACGTGTTCGCCCACGGTGACGTTGTGCGCGATCTGCACGAGATTGTCGATCTTCGTGCCTCGCTTGACGACGGTGCGCCCGAGCGTGGCTCGATCGATGGTCACGTGAGCTCCCAACTCCACGTCGTCTTCGATGGTCACCCCGCCGAGCTGGGGGATCTTATGATGCCGGCCTTCGTGTTGCACGTACCCGAACCCGTCCGCTCCAATCACGGTCCCGCCATGGATGATCACCCGAGCGCCGATCGAACAGCCCTCTCGAACCACGACGTTCGGATAGAGCACGCTATCATCGCCCACCGTTGAATCGGCTCCGATATAGACACCGGGATAGAGCGTGACTCTCGCCCCGATCGTGACCCGGTCTCCCAACGTGACGAAGGGCCAGATCGACGGATCGTCTCCGATGTGAACGCCGGCGCCTGTAGTGACGTCTGCGGCGATTCCGCGGGGGGCAGGCGGCCGCACAAAAAACGTTTGGGCCACTTGGGCAAAGGCGAGAAGGGGATTTGGCACGACGAGCTGCGGAATGGCGAGGTCGGGAAAATGCCGATGAACGAGGAGCCCGCCTGCCTTGATGCCGCCAGGGATCTTCGCGGCGTGGTCGTTCGCAATAAATGCGAGCGCTTGCGGCGTCGCGTCGTTGAGGCTGGAGAGCGACGACAGGACAGTAGCGCCATGACCGTGGAGCGTGCCGCCGACCAACTGCTGAATCTGTGCGAGGGTGAGACTGATCGGTGCCGAGAGCGATCCCATAGCGGCTTAGTTCTTCTTCTTCCCTTTGGCAGGTAGGCGTCGGGCGTCGCTCGCCGTTCGTTTGACCGGTGCCAGGCGTTGATCGACGTACTTGGCCACAGCACCGACCGTGGAAAGACTGACGAGGTCCTGATCAGGGATTTGCAAGTCGAAGGTTTCCTCGATTTTGTACAACAGCTCGATGACCGCCATCGAGTCGAGGCCGAGATCGTCGCGCAGATGGAGGTCTGGCCTGATCGTCTTGGGATCTCGTTTCAGATAGTCGGCCAGGGCGGCGACAATTTTGGGAGTGACGGTCGGGTCGCTCATGCCGCAACTTCCTTGACGGAATTCTGACTGGCTGACGGGTCAGGAAGCATAACGCTTGATGACGACGGCGGCGTTGTTGCTGCCGAAACCAAACGCATTGAGCAGCGCCGCCTTGACGTTCCGTTCTTGCACGGAAGCGCTGAGACCCCGCAAATCGCAGGCCGGGTCCGGTTCCTCAAAATTGGCTGTCGGATGGATCTGCCCTGTATGGATACCCAGCACGGTGGCAACGCCTCCGATGGCGCCCGCGGCCCCCAAGGTATGGCCGATGAGCGATTTGGTGGCGCTGACGGCAATCTTGTCTGCACGCGATCGGAAAACCTGACGGATGGCTTTGGCTTCCACTGCATCGCCGATCGATGTAGACGTCGCATGGGCGTTGATATAATCGATCTGCGATGTCGCGATGCCCGCGTCGGCCATGGCGAGGCGCATCGTGACAGCGATTTCTTCGCCGTCTTCCCGCGGGATGACCATGTGATAGGCCTCGCTGGTCGCGGCGTAGCCGGCCACCTCTGCATAAATGCGGGCTTTTCGCTTCTTCGCATGGGCAGAGGATTCCAACACGAGAGCGCCGGCGCCTTCCCCCATCACGAATCCGTCGCGCGAACGGTCGAAGGGACGAGAGGCTCGCTCGGGTTGATCATTGTACTTGGTCGAGAGCGCGCGCAGGGAGCAGAAGCCCGCAAACACCAGCGGGGTGATGCTGGCATCGGCGCCGACCGTGATCACCACGTCGGCACGACCCTCTCTGATGCACTGCATGGCCTGCCCTAAGGCGTGCGCGCTCGAAGAGCAGGCGGTCGAGATGGTGTAGTTCGGTCCCTTGGCCCCGTGAGCCATCGCGACAATGCCTGAAGCAGAGTTCAGCGTAATGACGGGAATGAAATTCGGATGGACGCGATGCGGACGCTGGGATTGGTAGAGTTGGGTGATTTCCCGTTCGCCCATGACCATACCGCCCATCCCGGCACCGACGATGACGCCGATCCGACGGGGGTTTTCTTTGGCCATCTGCAGGCCGGAGTCGGCCAATGCTTCTTTGGCAGCGACCAGCGCAAACTGCGCATACCGGTCCACCCGTTCGGCCTGGACACTGTCGAGGTACCGCTCGGGGGCGAAGCCGTGAATCTGGCCGGCGACCTTTGAACGGTAGCCGTCCATCGGAAATGGGTCGAAGCCCTCAATCGCGGACACTCCTGATCGGCCGTCCAGAGCCGCTTTCCAGAATTCGCTCACCCCGATACCGATTGGGCTGATCACCCCTAATCCGGTAACGACGATCTGACCCGACATGCGTCAATTCCTCTTGCGTTCCTGCTGTCTTCTTACCGGAAGCAGTCAGGTTCCGTCAACCGCATCAGCGGTACGGGCAGCGTCAGTATTTCAACTTCAGCATCAAATAGAGACCGTAGCTCGTGAATAGCACGTTCGTGAGCCACCCGGCGACGACGGGGGGCAGCGCGCCGCCGCGTCCGAAGGCGATCGCAATGGAGTGCGCGGCCCAGTATAAGAAGCCCATGAGCAACGCCTGACCGATGCCGATGGCCATACTGCCGCCCCTGATGCCGCTTCGGCGAAGGCTCAGCGCGATGCCGACGAGCACCATGATCACCG
>JAICVE010000272.1 GCA_025935475.1 Nitrospira sp.
ACTACATATCGCAGGAAGCGGCAAAGGCTGGGCGAGGTTTCGAGCGGAGGATTCTGAAGATTAGGTGCAAGCGATGGGCCAGGCGATAACCTGCAGCGCCGCGCCCGATCACCCCTCCATCCAGTAAAAACCTAGTCCCTCCTAGGGCGACAGGAATCTTTTCTTCACCACCTAGTAGCTCCTGCCATTGTGTTTAGGGTGCGTCTCCTGGCACTAGGCACTGGCGGGTCAATAGCCTCTTAAGAAGGTGAAGATAATGGTGTCAGGAACCGTTTCGCGGCGCGTGGCGGGCTAGCTACTATCCTCATGAAGGGGCGAACAAAGCAGGCCGTTTCACCGCGACGCGGAAGCTGGTTGATCTATTTCTCCGATTGGCTTCAACCAACCAACAATACAAGCACGACAAATCAGGAATCAGGAATCCTGAACCTGCCCTGCCTCGCTCGAGGAACGTCGAGAGGGCTCTCGATCGCGGTCGTGTAGGGACCAACCGTTCAGGGCGCTAACGCTAGATGAACGGCTGCTTCACGCTTCCAGAGACGCAGTTGGCGGCAGGCTTCGATGAACTTGGCCACACCGCCTCGACGGTCGAGTTCAATGAATCCTTCATCACGGCTGTCGTAGACGCCGGCCTTCTCCAGGAGAGGCGCGGCAGCTTCCACATGGCCGATGAACTTCATATGCGCGAAGGCATCGGCCACGAAATCCCGCGCGGCTGACTCTTTGACCAGCAGTTTGCCTCCAGCCTCCGACACCAGCAGGGCCACGGCGTCGTAGAGGACCGAGGGCCCGCCGTCGATTTTTTGGACCGCCTCGATCCACGTACCATTGCTCGCCTGGACCCCGCCGACCTTCGGCGCCACGATTTCCATCAGCGCGCCTTCCTTCTTCACCGCAGACTGCAGCGCGATGAACAGATCAAAGTCGACGCCATCGGTCAGGAGCACACCAACCTTGCGACCTTTGAACGTATCCGGTCCATTCAGGAGAATGCTCAAGGCAGGCGACTTCTTCAAATCTTTTCTCGTGGGCCTGGTCGCCGTGGCCGAATCTGGTAGCTCCTTGAGCGCCAATCCTGCCGCCACCTTCTGGGCCAAGTCCTCATCGATATTCCGGAGATGTGCGACCATGCGGCCCCGAATGTCCGGACGCTCGCACTTGCTCAATTCAAACACCAGTGCCCGCGCCAGATGGTCCTGTTCGGTGTTTGTTTGGCTGATGTAAAACTGCCTGGCCTGGCTATAGTGATCCGCAAAGGTTTCAGACCGGTATCGGCCCTTCGATCCCTCTTCGCCGGCGGGATACGACTGAAACCCGCGGTCGGGCGACTCCCGGGGTCCCCCATCGGCACCGTTCCACGAATTCGGTTCGTAGTTAGCCCGCCCCTTCGGATTGACCATCGCCATGTGCCCATCCTGCTGAAAATGCTGAAAGGGACATTTTGGCGCATTGATCGGGAGATGCGTGAAATTGGGACCGCCCAAGCGCTTGAGTTGCGTATCCAGATAAGAAAAGTTCCGGCCCTGCAGCAACGGATCGTTGGAAAAATCGATCCCCGGCACGATGTTTTGGGTGCAGAAGGCGACCTGCTCCGTTTCGGCAAAGAAGTTCTCGACGCAACGGTTCAGCACGAGGCGCCCCACGCGGCGCACCGGCACCAATTCTTCAGGGATGATTTTCGTGGCGTCCAAGACGTCAAAGTCGAAACGACCAGCAAAGGTTTCGTCGAACAACTGCAGGCCCAATTCCCACTCGGGATAATCGCCCATTTGAATCGCCGTCCACAGATCCCGACGATGAAAGTCCGGATCCGCCCCGTTGATTTTTACCGCTTCATTCCAGACCACCGACTGCAGACCCAGCTTCGGTTTCCAGTGGAACTTTACGAACGTCGACTTTCCCTTGCGATTGATCAGGCGAAACGTATGAACGCCGAATCCCTCCATGAAGCGGAATGAGCGGGGTATGGTCCGGTCAGACATGATCCACATGATCATATGCATGCTTTCCGGTGTCAGCGAAATAAAGTCCCAAAAGTTATCATGCGCCGTCTGCGCTTGAGGAAACCCGCGGTCCGGCTCCTGCTTGGCCGCATGGACGACGTCGGGAAATTTGATCGCGTCTTGGATGAAGAAGACAGGAATGTTGTTGCCGACGAGATCCCAGTTGCCTTCTTTGGTATAGAGCTTTACGGCGAATCCCCGGACATCGCGCGCCAAGTCTGCGGAGCCCTTGTTCCCCGCCACAGTGGAGAATCGAACAAACGCTGGCGTTTGTTCGCCCGGCCGCTGAAACAGATCCGCCTTTGTGATATCTGATAAAGATTTGTAGTTCTCGAAAAATCCATGCGCCCCGAATCCTCGCGCGTGCACCACGCGTTCTGGAATACGCTCATGATCGAAATGGAACAACTTTTCCCGAAGGTGGAAATCTTCCAAGATCGTCGGTCCACGGGCGCCGACCTTTAGCGAATTTTGATCGTCGGCCACGGGGACGCCTTGCTGCGTCGTAAGGACCGGAACATTGCCGTCGGCTTGCTGGTGTACTTCGCCGCCAGCCCCGATGGTGACCGCTGGGTCTGCGTCTCGAGCACTCTTTCGACTGCCCTCCCGCGTGATCTTACGTTTCATAGACATTCACCTCTCCTTGCTATGCGAGGGATTCAGGAATTACCGTTGCTCAGCGGCCTAGGGAGGGAGTATCACGTAAGCGAACGGCTACGAACCTAGACGTTTCCCTGGGTTCATCTTAATGGTGGCCATCCCTGAGTCCCGCACGGCGTCCCCCTAGACCACCCGCTCCCAAACACGAGCGAACAAAAAGGGGTCGGGAGTCTTTTTTGACTGAACCATTTCCTGGCGCGAGATCAAGAAAAGGGGTCTGGAGTCTTTTTCAGGAACCATTTCGCGGGGTGTGCGAGCCGGCATTCCGCGCCCCTCTACCAGTGATCAGCGCTCACCGCTGTTCGGCCCCCTTTAAATTACCTGTAACGTAGCGCCATAATTTAGCAATGGCATTCCCTTAACCACTGCCGAAGGAGCATGTCAGGAGTTGACTGGACACTTAGGTACGGAGAACATCATGAATACACGTGGCTTTGCATACGGATTCATTGTTGGAGCGGCTTTTGCTTTTTTCCTCTCCCCTTTTGTGCTGTCTGCGGCAAGTAAAGGCTCGTCTTCACCCAGCCTGGTCCCGGCTGAACGGGTAGCGGATTATGTGCACAGCGTGATCCAAGCGGAACGCAGTATCTATACGACCGAAGTTGTGGAAAGAATGAAGAGACAAGGGATTGTGACTGCTTCCGAGAATTGGAGAGACACAGGAAAACTTCCGTTGCCGGTTCAATTCTTAATCGAAGCGAGCCGGCTTATGGTCGAAAACCCGAATGGGCTACGATTCCGGCTGATCAGCAATTGGGCCATCAACAAAGACAATATGCCGAGGACTGACTTTGAGGAAGCTGGTCTTTTGAAAATTGCCGTCTCTCCTGAGCGCCCTTATACAGGGGTGAAGAATGAACATGGCATTGAGTACTTTGAAGCTCTGTATCCTGACGTAGCGGTCTCCCAGAGTTGCGTCGGCTGTCATAATGCGCACCCTCGAAGCCCGAAGAAAAACTTCACGCTAGGAGACGTAATGGGAGGCCTGGTATTGAGCATTCCGGTCAGTCGATAGCGACTTACAACCAAGTGAGCACTAGAAAAGGGATCGGGAGTCTTTTCTGACGGAACCATTTCGCACGGGGGGCAGGACGGTTCGCTCCTCGCCTTCCCGCCCCTCACCGCTCATCGCACTAACACCGCGATAGACCCCGCCCACGGGAAAAAGTAAATGTCTCGTTCCGTCGACCAAAACTCCATTGGCCAGCGAGGACTTGCGGTTAGAACTTAAAGCCTACATCGAGCTTGAAAATTGTAAAGCTCGGCACTCCTGTGTTAGGCAGATCGATCCATTGCTGCCGCACGGCCCCTCGGAAGAACAGCCATTGGTTAACATCCCATCGCATGCCTCCTCCGACGCCATAACTGAAAAACGTCCCGTTCTTGGTCGGCTGGCTCACCCCGCAGATCTGTCCGTACCACGGATCCCAGTAACAGCCGACGACAGGCGGGCCTTCAGCAATATCGGTGTGCACATGTGTGCCTCCGAAATTCACGTCCAGAAACGGCGTCACAGGACCGGTGAGGAAATGGTACGTGGTCACCAACGCGAACGTATTGGTTTCAACCGTTCCATGTTGCGAGCGTGGCCCTGCGGGATTTCCCTGAACCGGTTGCACGGCGGCCTGGTAATCGGGTCGACTCCATGAGAATAGGCCACCAACATTCCAGTGTTGATTAAAGTTATATCCGAATTGGAAGTTGAACCCCACCGTATCCTCGATCTTTGCGGTGGTGCCACCATCAAAGGCGAGATTTTTTGCTAACGTGTACTGCGGCGCTAGCATAATTTCCCACTTTCCCTTGCGGCCTGCCCGATCAGCGAGCTCATCTGCCTCACTTAAATCTGTCTGAATAAGCTGGAGCGCACACACAATCACTGCGAACCTGGCGAAGCGG
>JAICVE010000308.1 GCA_025935475.1 Nitrospira sp.
CTTAAACTCAAGGTTGGATGGCCTCGCCTTTCAGACGATTTTGAGACGATGAAGCGATTACTGGTGCACAGCGACGTCGCAGGAAAAATGCGTGATAACAAATACTACTTTTGGTGACCACCTTCTTGCCTCTCAGAGGTTTTCCGCATTACCTCGAAGTTGCTTGATATTCTGGCATCCTAACCGCGGTGTGCCGCTTCGATGGCAGCGATGTCAATTTTTGTCATCTGCATCATCGCATCGAACGCGCGCTTGGCGGCGGCCGGATCGGGATCGGTAATCGCTTTCGTCAGAGCCACCGGCGTAATCTGCCAGGACAAGCCCCATTTGTCCTTGCACCAGCCGCAGGCACTCTCTTCGCCGCCGTTGCCGACGATCGCGTTCCAGAAACGATCGGTTTCAGCCTGATCCGCGGTTGCGACCTGAAACGAGAATGCTTCGGTGTGCTTGAATGCGGGTCCGCCATTGAGCCCGAGGCAGGGAATTCCTAATACGATAAACTCGACCGTCAACACATCCCCTTTCTTGCCGGACGGAAAATCTCCTGGTGCTGCGTACACGGCGCCTACGGATGAATTAGGAAACGTCTTGGCGTAAAACCGCGCCGCGTCTTCGGCGTCGCGATTGTACCAAAGGCAAATCGTGTTCTTTGCTGGCGTGGTCATATCACTTCTCCCTGATGGATCTAATTGGTTGTTTTGCTATTCGACGCAGTCGAACGTATAGTTGGGGTCAATGTTCGTGGCCTTTAGCGACATTCTCGCATACCGTTGGTGCTTGCCACATTCAGCTTCCGCGAGCCGTTGAGATTCTCTAGCATCCAGCTCGGACGATTTGACGATAACCTGACGAGGATTTGCACTAATCACGGTTGTCTCACAGCCAAGGAGCATCAAGCATCCGACAATGACCAGAAATGGCCTTAAAATGCCCACGAATGCTGTTCTGGCGGTTGGCGCGAGGGCGAGGGATGGAAGCTCTGCCACCTTGCTCTCCGAGCGGCCGAGCGCGCGCACGTATTTGCCAACATTGAGCAGTGATTCAGCGAGTGTCCTTCCGGTGTCCCGGGTGGCTCCCATCAGAGTGAGCATGTAATCCTCCTCCGTCAGCGACGCGCACCTTCTCGTCTGGTTCTGCCGCGATCAACAACCGGTGGACCATACGTGGCCAATTGGCTCCTGCGAGATAGTCGCATGAGAGCCGCAAATTCGACAGCTAGGCCGTATGGTCAGCAGCGAAGCTTCATGTTCGTGATCCGAGCATTCAGTCTCTTTACGCGCATATCAGCAAGTCGTATTCCACTGAGGGCTCGCCGGAGCAGAATCAACAATGTGGCTGAAACTCGAAGAGTTGCACGACCTCACTCGTGAGGTGGCCAACCGCTGAAATCGAAAGTGACGAAGAAGATCTGCCGATCTGGCGGCGCGTTGCCGATAGATCGGCACCAGGGCTACGGTAGCCCGCCGCTTCTGCGGCGGCCTCGCCCAGGCGAATGGCATCGACCGAACTCGTCATTCCTGACGTCACCGTTTCGTAGCAACTCGATGCAATAAAGTAAAAAAATACACGTAGTAGGACGGATGCCCTAGTGTTGATCCCAGTGGGATGAACGCTCTTTGTTCTATATTTTTGGGCACTTATGGCAGGAACCCGTTTGACCTGAACGTACCGTTCCTCCACGTTCCCCGTCACTGAACCCGTTTTGATAAAGGTGCACAAGTGCGGAAATATTTGGTTGGTTCTCTCCTCGTATTCTCGGCGTTTGCCGTCCGTATGCTGTTCGGACAGCGAAACCAGGCGGAGGCGGAACTCAATGCCATTGCCTGGCTGCTGAGGGAAGGAAGAAAACCGTTTCAAATACCAAAAGTACAGCCCTACGGGGATTTGACAGAACTCAACACCGACGGGACCATTCTCCGGACGGTCGGAAAAGATCTGCTCGTAAATGTTGCCGGTGATGCGCTGCACCTCATCGGGACCTCGGGTGCGGTGTGTGAAAGGAATGGAGACTACGCCTCATGCCTCGTGGCATCCGACTGGTGTCGGTATCTGGACCGAACATCGCGCGAGCGCTGTGGCACGGCCGACAATCGGGCTGCATTGGCCAACGGCGGATGGCATTGTCGAGAGTCCGGTCGGGAGGCGTCGATCCTTGCGATGGAGACTGGACAGCCGGTGGACATGCCGTGTAAAGGAGGGATCAACCTCTATGCCGCGCCAATCAAGGTCGATGGAGAAACGGTCGGAAGCATTGCCATCGGTTACGGGGATCCGCCCAAGGACCACGTGCGGTTGACGGAAGTGGCCGAGCGGTATGGTGTTCAGGTGGAGAGACTCCGCGAGCTCAGCGCCAACATGCCGTCTCGGCCCCAATTCATCGTCGCGGTCGCGAAAGCGCGCTTGCGAAATGAAGCCAACTTGTTGGGGGAGATCATCAAACGGAAAGGCGCTGAGGAAGCCTTGGCCGATCTGACAAGAAACCTCGAAGCACGCGTCACGAAACGCACCCAGCAACTCCGGGCTCTGGCAACTGAACTGAATCTTGCAGAGCAACAGGAGCGCAAGCGGCTGGCTGTGGAACTGCACGATCACCTGCAACATCTCCTGGTGCTGGGGAAGCTAAAAATTGGACAGGGAAAGCGGTATGCCCCGCCGATTCCACTTCTGACCGAGGCACTAAAGCAGGTTGACCAAGTCCTGTCCGACGCCCTGCGCTACACGAGGACGTTAGTCGCGGAATTAAGTCCTGTTGTATTGAGGGATCACGGACTGCTAGCGGCCCTGAAATGGCTGAGCGAGTACATGCAGAAATGCTCCGTGACTGTCACTGTGAGTATGCCTGAAGAGCTCCACCTCACCTTGCCGGAGGATCAAGCGGTGCTGCTGTTCCAGTCTGTTCGCGAACTGCTCATTAATTCCTCGAAATATGCAGGGACCGGCGCAGCCACGGTCACAGTCGAATGCCGCGATGATCAGTTACGAATAGAAGTACGCGATGAAGGCGCCGGGTTTGAAGTCGCTGCCACTACTGCTGCAGTTACATCGACCGGTGCACCGTCATTCAAATTTGGTCTGCTCAGTATCATGGAGCGGATGCAGGCATTGGGAGGATCCTTCGACCTTCAATCCGCCCCTGGGCAGGGTGTGACCGCCACACTGCTCCTGCCGCTGAGTCAAAGAGAGACCAGACCGGCGGCTTAGGAACAGAAAAGGAGAGACTGAACCAGAAATCCTAGAAACGCACAGACCAAACCGAAATGAGATAGATGGAACGACAAGTCGCATGGCCAGCACTTGTCAAAGGTTGTACAAGGTGTAGGAAATTCTCTGATAGACAAATCGCTGATCTACTTTATACTCCACCGCAAATGGAAAGTAGAAATAAGATACGAGTGCTTCTCGTTGATGATGACGTCCGTGTTCGTGAAACGTTATGCAGTATCCTCAAAGCGTATTCCAACATTGAAGTGGTCGGTGAAGCTGGCGATGGTGACGAGGCCGTTACGAGTGTGGGAACGCTGCGGCCCGCGGTGGTGGTGATGGATATCACGATGAAGAAAATGGACGGAATTACGGCAGCGCGATTAATCAAGGCCCAATATCCCACTGTGCTCGTGGTGGGATGCTCGGCTCACACAAAAGAGTACAATGTATATGCCATGCAGCGAGTACACGCGTTTGAAGTGTTACTGAAGAAGGAAGACGCTGCCGATGACTTGTACCCCGCGATACAGATGGTTATGGCAAAAGTCGCTTAACCCCACGGCTCCATTGTTCTATCAATGCTTTCTTCAATCCGGCTCGTCAGTATTCAGAGCGTGGTAAATCGGTTGGCCAGAGCGAACTTTACCCCTCACAACTACGCATTCGGCGATACCCCCAAAAAAAA
>JAICVE010000057.1 GCA_025935475.1 Nitrospira sp.
GAATTCGAAGTGCTTGAGGACGTGCATGTGGAAGTGGCTCCTGTTTCTTAATGGGCTGACATTGGCGACGATGACGGCCGCCCTGGCTGCCGTGGCGCCGGCCTCCAATGCCGTGTCGGATCCGGCACTGGGTACAACCGTCATTTCGCAGAAAATGACGTTCAAGAATCAGGAGAGCCAGGCGGTCTTCGATGGAGCGGTGGTACTGACCCGCGGCACGCTCGTCGTCTATTCCGACCGGATGGTGGTGTCCTTCCGCAGCCAGGAGACGGGCCCCGATTCCAAAAAATCCGCAGAGGTCGCGAAAAGCCCGACGACGCCGGCGAAAGGTCCTGATACCGTCTCGAACCGCGCCGTGACTCAAATCGAAGCGACCGGTCGCGTCAAGATCGAGAGGGATGCCGGCAATGCCACATGTCAGAAGGCCGTGTATTATCGCGACGAAGACAAGATCGTCCTGACGGGCGATCCGGTGGCCTGGGACAAAGGAACCAGAGTCAGCGGAAAGCGCATTACCATGTTCTTGTCGGAAGACCGGACCGTGGTCGAAGGCGGTTCTCGCGTAAGAATTGAGCCTGAGGAAGGAGCAAAGTGACGGAAGCGCTCCGCACCGAAGCCGGAATGGATGGTGTCGCACATACTCGCGCATCTCGGGCTGTCCTTCGCGCGGACGGCCTGGTCAAAAGTTTTCGCTCTCGTAAAGTGGTGAAGGGCGTGTCGGTTGACGTGGCAGCGGGTGAAGTGGTGGGGTTGCTGGGTCCGAACGGAGCGGGCAAGACAACGATTTTCGACATGATCGTCGGATTGACGCAGCCGGACGAAGGTACCATCACGCTCAATGGCGTATCGATCACGGCGCTGCCCATGTTCAAACGCGCGCGAAACGGAATCGGCTATCTTCCGCAGGAGTCCTCCGTGTTTCGCCGGCTGTCCGTTCAAGACAATATCCTGGCAATTCTGGAAATGCTGGATTACTCTCGTTCGGAGCGGGCCGAACGGGTGGATGCGTTGCTCAACGAGCTCGATCTCGGGCACATCAGGACCAGCATGGCCTACGCGCTTTCCGGCGGCGAACGCCGCCGGTTGGAAATCACCCGGGCCTTGGCGACCAATCCCACGTTCATGTTGCTCGATGAACCGTTCGCCGGGATCGACCCCATTGCCGTCGCCGACATTCAACAGATCATCATCAGACTCAAAGGCAAGGGCATCGGCATTCTCATCACCGATCACAATGTGCAAGAAACGCTGTCGATTACCGACCGCGCCTATATCATCAATGAAGGTCTGGTACTCGAATCCGGCTCTCCCGATACCATCGTGAAGAGCGAGACGGCACGCGCAGTGTATTTGGGCGAACGATTCACTCTGTAACGGTACGTCGTATCCGATGAAGCTTCGTCTCGATCTCCGTCTCAGTCAAAAATTGATCATGACGCCGCAGTTGCAGCAGGCGATCAAGCTGCTGCAGTTGTCGCGCCTAGAGCTCCAACAGAGTTTGGCGCAGCATCTGATGGAGAATCCGCTCCTCGACGAGTTGCCGGAAGAGGCGGAAGAGAATGAATCCGTCACGGCGGAGGAACAAGCAGAGGAGGCGGCCGCAGCCGCTTCACCGACGACTGAAGCGCCCGAAGCGGAATCCTCCTCCACACCGGAAGAGCGCGACAGCCCCGACGAAGTGTCTGCAGCCGGTTGGGAGGAGTACTTCGGCACTGATCGACGGACGGGCGGCGGAGAAGGCCAGTCCTCGTCATCGGACGAATTTCCGTCCTACGAGCAGACCGTCGCCAAGGCGGCGTCGTTGGAAGATCACTTGCTCTGGCAACTGTCGATGTCCGGTCTATCGGAACGCCATAAGGCGATCGGGCGGTTGCTGATCGGCAATCTCGACGATGACGGTTATCTCCGGACACCGATGGCAGAAATCATCAGCGGGACGGATTTCAGCGAAACGGAGGCCGAGTCCGTCCTCCATGATATCCAAACATTCGACCCAACCGGCGTCGGTGCGAGAGACCTACCTGAATGCCTGATGCTGCAGCTTGGCCATTTGGGCAAGAGCCCCATGGGATCGCTGGGCGCCCGTCCAGGCGCACTCAAAGGGTCGATCGTCGAAGCGGTGGTCCTGCATCATTTGAAAGATCTGGAAAAAAAGCAATATGCGAAGATCGCGAAGGCTCTCGATGTGACTGTGGCCGAAGTATTTCAGGCCACGAAGGTGATCGAAGGGCTCGAGCCAAAACCCGGCAGGCCGTTTTCCAATACGCAGAACTATGTGATCGTGCCCGACGTGTTCGTCGTAAAGAACGAAGGCGAATGGGTAGTCCTCTTGAATGACGACGGATTACCACGGATGCGCATCAGCCCCTATTATAAGCAGATGATGGCGTCCGGCGAGGGCGGATCCTCGGAAACCAAAGCGTACTTGGACGAGAAGCTGCGGGCGGCGCAATGGGTGATCCGCAGCATCGAGCAGCGCAACAAGACCATCGTGAAGGTTGTGACCAGCATCGTCAAGTTTCAGGAACAGTTTTTTGAGAAGGGAATTCAGCATCTGAGACCACTGGTCCTGAAGCAGGTGGCTGAAGACATTGGGATGCATGAGTCCACGATCAGTCGGGTCACGGCCAATAAGTATATGTATTGTCCGCAGGGCATGCTGGAGCTCAAGTTCTTTTTCAACGCCGGCCTGCAACGGGCGGACCAGCCCATCGGAGACATGCTGTCGTCTGTTACGGTTCGGGAGATGATCAAGAAAATGGTGGCGGAGGAGGATGCCAACCATCCGCTCAAAGACGAAGAAATCGCCGCGCGATTGCGTGAGCGCCAGGTGCTGATCGCCCGACGAACGGTCGCGAAGTACCGGGCCGAAGAAAACATCCCACCAGCCACCCAACGCAAGCGCTTTTTCTAGCCCGGATTCTGGACGTTGCAGAGTTTTCAGTTGAAGGAGCATGTGGATGAAGATTACCGGCCGACATATGGATGTAACGCCCGCGCTCAAACGGTATATCCGGGCGCGTTTTGAACGGCTCGAGCGCTACGATGTCTCACCCGATCGTTTGGAGATCGTGCTGAGTGTGACCAAGCTCCAGCATACGGCGGAGGTGGTCTGCTCGATCAGAGGGAAACGGTTTCAGGCCAAAACTTCCACGCGAGAAATGTATGCCACGGTTGACCAACTGGTCGATCGCCTGGATGGACAGATCAAGAAGTACAAGGAGCGGCGCGCCGAGCACAAGGGACGGCAGAAACGAGCATTGCCCGCCCAGCCGCAGAC
The DNA here is from genome assembly GCA_025935475.1 of Nitrospira sp. Lineage (GTDB taxonomy): Bacteria > Nitrospirota > Nitrospiria > Nitrospirales > Nitrospiraceae > Nitrospira_C. The sequence continues at coordinate 3,281 of JAICVE010000057.1, forward strand.
GACCGATTCCGAAGAGCTGAAAATCGTCCGTCCGAAGATCGCCGTGCTGTCACGGAGCGAGGCGCGAAACCGCCTGGACCCGGGTCCCGGGGCGATTGTGCTGTTTACCTGCGCGGATTCTGGAAAGCTGCAGATTCTTAGGCGCTCAGAGACCGGTCACGTCGTCTTGATTGATCCCTGAGGGACCAACATGCCAGGACTCAAGCTCGTGGTGATTACCGGTCTTTCGGGAGCCGGCAAGTCTCACGCGCTGAAATGCTTCGAGGACGTCGGCTATTTCTGCGTCGATAACCTGCCCCCGGCCCTCCTTCCGACGTTCGTCGAACTCTGTCACCAGCAGGGTGGGGAAATCAAAAATGTCGCGCTTGGCATCGACATCCGAGAACGGGTGTTTTTTGCCGACCTCACCGGCATCCTTCAGCGCATCAAAGACCTGGGCCACTCGGTGGAGTTGTTGTTCCTTGAAGCCCGCGATGCCGTGCTGGTGAGGCGTTTCTCGGAGTCGCGGAGACCGCATCCGTTGCTGCCGGAACTACCCGTCCTCGAAGGGGTGCGCTTCGAAAAGGAACGGCTTTCGGAAATTCGGTCCCACGCCGATCGCATCATTGATACCTCCAACCTCAGCGTGCACGAATTGCGGGATCTCCTGAGCCGGCATTTCAGCCACGAACAATCCCGTCGCCTCACAATTTCGCTCATCACATTCGGGTACAAGTTTGGCGTTCCTTACGACATCGATCTCTTGTTCGACGTGCGGTTTCTGCGGAATCCGTACTTCGTCCCGGATCTCAAGCCATTGACGGGCGAAGATCCGCGGGTCCGCAGCTACGTGCTTGAGGATCCCGATGCCAAGGGCTTTCTTGATCGGTTAGAAGCCTTCTTCACCTTCCTCATCCCGCTGTTCGAGCGGGAACGTCGAAGCTACTTGAATGTGGGCATCGGTTGCACGGGAGGCCGCCACCGGTCGGTGGTGATTGCCAAGCGATTACAAGAGAGCTTTGCTTCGGCCGGATACCACGTCACCCTGTCTCACCGAGATCTCACGAAGTCATAATTATCAACGTTCCACGGCCGGGGGCCGGTGGGTCCTCCCTGGCCCATCCTGACCGACCTGTGGCCTGTGTGGCCCTTTTCTTGACAGGGAGAGCACACGAACTATACTTAGGGTGCATCGCGAAATCGCTGTATTGAAGCCATGTTTAGCGTTTCGCGCGCCGGGGATCGGTCAACCAGGAGCCGAATGTTAGAAAAACATAAAATGATTTGCGCTGGAAGGCAAGTCATGTACAGTCTGAGGCACGTATGCTGAATTCGCTAAAAAGCCTCGTCGACACAGATATTTTGTCGCTGTTGACTCCGAAGCGGCAGTTAGTCGGGTTGGATATTGGATCCAGCGGGATCAAGCTCGTCCAACTGAAGGAAAATCGAGGCCGGTACATTCTGCAGAAATTCGGATTCAAGCCACTCGAGCCCGAGGTGATCGTCGATGGCACGGTGATGGACGAAGGCCGCGTCGTGGCGGCCATCAAAGAACTGTTCGATGAGCTGAACGTCAAAGTCAGGCAGGTCGCAGTGTCGATCTCAGGCCACGCGGTGATCATCAAGAAAATCAGCCTTCCCCCGATGCCCGACGATGAGCTGGAGGGCCAAGTGAAGTTGGCTGCCGAGCAGTACATTCCCTTCGATATCAACGAAGTGAATATCGATTTTCATGTGCTGCCTGCGGCGGGAGGCGAGGCGTCTGATGGCGAAATGTCGGTCATCCTGGTCGCGGCAAAAAAAGACAAGATTAACGAGTTGACGGAGCTCGTGAAGGGCGCAGGGCTCATGCCGATGGTCATGGATGTGGACGCCTTCGCGATCGAAAATATGCATGCGATCAATTATCCGATGTCGCAGGATGAAACGACGGCCCTCGTCAATGTCGGGGCAAGCGTGATGAACATCAATATCGTGTCCAAGGGCACGTCGCTGTTTACCCGAGATATCCCTATCGGCGGCAACCGCTACACGGAATCTATCCAGCGTGAGTTGGGACTGTCATACGAAGACGCGGAGGCCCTCAAGAAGGGCGGGAAGCCGTCCGGCAGCAACCAAGCCGCCGCCGCGCAGGGCGTGGTCGAAAGCGTCAATGCCGAAGTGGCGTCTGAAATCGCCCGGACCATTGATTACTTCAAGTCGACGGTGACCGAAGGTGAGGTCCAACAGGTGTTGCTGTGCGGTGGCGGGGCGCAAATCGCCGGCCTCGTAAAACAACTGCGGGACCGGATGCACGCCGTCGTCGAGGTCGCGAATCCGTTTGCGGAGGTCGATACATCGGGAAGTGATTTTGACCAAGCGACATTGGCGGACTTGGCTCCGATGGCGTCGGTGGGCATCGGATTGGCGCTTAGATCGGTAGGGGATCGATGATTCGCATCAATCTATTGTCGACGGGCTCGAAGGGACGTGCCCCCAAACCACAGTACGATGTGCGGGCGCAACTGCTTCTGGGCGTCGGCTTGTTGGCTATTACGTTGAGTGCCTGCTGGTGGTACTCGGCCTCGCTTGACGATGAGATTGCCACTCGCCAGACGGAGAAAGCCGACAAAGAGAAGCAGGTCGCCCAATTGAAGGAGCAGGTGAAGCAAGTTTCCGATTTCGAGGCGAGAAAGAAACAACTGGAAGACAAGAATCGCATCATCGACCAGCTGGAGAAGTCGCGTGTGGGCCCCGTGAAGGTCATGGATCATGTGAGTCAAAGCCTTGAACCGCTGAAGCTTTGGCTCGTGAGGGTGGCTGTGACAGGACAGAGCATTGACTTAGAGGGCCGCGCCCTGACCAACGACGATGTGGTTGAGTTCGTGAACAACTTACGCCGTACAGACTATTTTACCGACATCAATCTTCAAGAAAGTCGGGCTGCGGTCGAGAGCCAGCTCAGCCTGTTCCAGTTCAAGCTAGCGTTCCGCATGAAAGGATAGCGAGCATGAAGCTGCCGGCGATGAATCTCGAAGTCATTCGCACGATTCCGCTCATGCAGAAGATCGCCTTTGTGGTGCTCATTCTGGCCGGCATTATCGTCCTGTTTTATTACTATGTGGTCGAGCCGAAATCGATGGAAATTGCCAGTCTTCAAGGCGAGATCGGTAAGCTGGACAGCGAAATCCAAACCTTGACCATCAAGGTCAAGCACCTCGATGAGCTGATTGCCGCCAACAAACAGTTGGAAATCGAACTGGCGAAGAAAAAAGAACGACTGCCTCCCGAGGAGGAAGCGGTGATGTTGCTCAAGCAGGTGTCCGATCTCGGCATACGGCTTGGATTGGACATCAAGCTCTGGAAGCCCGGCACCAAGAGTGAGGACGCGTCCAAGTTGTTCGTGCGACTACCCGTCAACGTGGAAGTCACCGGGGGATACCACACCGCGGCGTTGTTCTTCGATCGCATCAACAGCTTGCCCAGGATCGTCACCGTATCGAATCTGAAAATGGGGACGCCCAAAATCGACAAGGGTCGCATCGTCACTCAGACGATCTTCGATCTCATCGCATATGCGGCGCCTCAGGATGTGAAGGTCGCCGCCGCGACCCCTGGGGCTGCGCTTGCGACGGCGCCCAAGTAGCACCATGAAAGGCAAGAAGGACGGATGCTCGTGAATCAAATCAGTCACAGACACATGTTTGCGGTGTTGTGTGGATGCGTGTTGGTCGCTGGACTCGTCGGACCTGTTGCCAGCGAGCCGGGACTCCCATCCCACTTGCGGCAAGTCGCTCCTCTGCGGCAAGACTCGGTGAGAGTACCCTCGCCCGCCGATCTTCCCAAAGAGATGCCTTCGGCCCCCTTTGCGGCGGCGCTGGCTCCTATGCCCGGTTCCATGGACGCCATGCCTGGCGGTCCTCCGTCCGTTGGCGGATATGATCCGGCCGGGCGCCGCGACCCGTTTGCACCGATGCTGAGTCAGCTGGCCCCCGGCCAAGTCGATCCGACGCTTCCTCCCTTACAGCGAGTTGGACTGACCGATATGAATCTAATTGCCATTATTTGGGGAGCCTATGGCTACACGGCGATGGTTCAGACCCCTGATGGGAACGGGTATACCGTCCGCAAAGGCACTCGAGTTGGTCCCAACGCTGGTGTGGTGAGCGCCGTGACCGAAAAAGGCATTATCGTGCAGGAGCGATTCACGGACGTCTACGGCAATAAACAGGAGCGAGAGTACGTCAAGCTTCTCCATCCGAAAGAGGGTCTAGAATGACACACATACGACATGCCACCACGTTCAGGATTCTTTCCGCCTTGGCGGCCGTCAGCCTCCCTTTCGCGGTCCCTTCCACGGCAGCGACCTTGGAGCGGGACGCCGATGTGGCGATGACGCAGGCCGGTCTGGCATCTGCCGACGTTCCGGCGATGCCGCCCACGGTCACCTCGATCGAGGTGCGCAAGGAGGCCGAGCGCCTCGGCGTGACGATCAACGGCGAGGGTGTGCTGTCGCATGAGGCCGTCAGGGTTGACGAGCGTCGCCTGGTGATCGATATCCCGCATGCGTCCTCGACCCTTCGCCGGCCAACGGTCCACGTCGGCCATCGGCTCCTCAAACAGATTCGCGTCGGGGACCATGCCGACAAGGTTCGGCTGGTATTCGATTTGGGACAGCAGGCCGATTACGTCGTCGAGCCTCACGGCGCACACTTGCTCGTGATGGTGAAGGATGCGTCGGTGGGCGACCGTACTCTGGACAGTCAACTGGCGGCGGTGGCGACCGGTCTTCCCCCGGCTCAACTCGCGAGGGTTCAGGAAGGGGGCAAGGCACGGGCGATCGCACACAGAGCGGTGCCGGCCTTTCGCGTCCGTCCCATTCAAATGATGGCCGAGCCAGAAGCGGTCGAGAAGCATACTCCAAAAGAGGATCTCGTAGTCGGCGAAACCCGCTATGTCGGCCGTCGCATTTCCTTGGACTTTCAGCAAGCCGATATCAGCAACGTCCTGCGGCTCATTGCCGAAGTCAGCGGCTTCAACATCGTGATCGGCGATGGCGTGAAAAGCAAGGTCACGATGAAGCTCGTGAGCGTGCCGTGGGACCAAGCGCTGGACATGATTTTAAAGATGAACGGCTTGGGCAGGATCAAGCAGGGGAACATTCTCTGGATCGATACACTGGGCAACATCGCCAAACAAGAAGACGAAGAGGCGCGGGCCAAGGACGCCAAGGTCAAGGCTGAGGATCTGGTCGATCGCGTGTTCTATATCCGCAACCTCCAAGCCACCGAGCTGATGACCTCCCTGCGTCAAAATTTGAGCACGCGTGGAATCATGCAGATCAGCCAGGGCACCAATGCCTTGATAGTGAGGGACACCGAAACCAAAATGACGGTGCTCAAACAGCTCATCGAAGGCTTGGATCTCGAGGTGCCGCAAGTGCAGATCGAAGCGCGCATCGTGCAGGCTGATACGGTGTATGCCCGCGGGTTGGGTGTGCAATGGGGTATCACGAATACCGATTTGGGTACGAATACGTTTTCGTCGGTGGGAAATCTGACCGGTGCGTTCGCTCCTGCCGCCGGCACCGGCTCGACGGTAATTCCGCGTGATTTTCTCGTCAATCTGCCTGCCCAGGTGGCCGGTCTTCCGTCTGTGCCTGGCATCGGATACACGTTCGGCAAGCTCGCGCCGGGCTTCGCGCTTGATTTGCGGCTCTCAGCCGGCGAGTTGCTGGGCTTGGCGAAGGTCATTGCGGCACCGAAAATCACGACCCTTGATAAGCGGGAAGCGAAAATTTCACAGGGTGAATCGATTCCGTTCCAGACTACCTCGCTGCAGGGCACCCAGACGACCTTCGTCGATGCCAATCTGGAGTTGAACGTCACGCCACAGATCACGTCGCGTGATCCCAGGGAAATCGGCAAGCAAATCATGATGCGCGTGCGCGCGACGCGCAATGCCGTTGGCGCAAGAAGCAATCCGGCCGGTCCGAGCATCGATCGCCGCGAAGCGAACACCCAGGTCATCGTGCGCGACGGCGAAACCATGGTCATTGGCGGAGTCTTCATCGATACACAGAACAACAACGTGCAGGGCGTGCCATATCTCTCGCGAATTCCCGTCCTCGGCTGGTTGTTCAAGAACAAATCTGAAAGCGTCTCGAAGCAGGAACTGCTGATCTTCCTGACTCCCTCCATCGTCAAGGCCTAGAGGCATGCCGCAGTCCCCGTTCTGGGGGCTGCGGCCGTGGTCGTCCCCCCAGCACTCGGCGATTCGTCTACCCCGTTCCTTCTGAACGATACCTTCCCGCCAGCCGACTGAAAGCTATTATCTTTTCATTGGGTTGTGCTACCATCGACGAGATTTTCCCCAAGCTGCTTTGGAACGGATCCTTCCAATAGGCATGACACTAGTGACCGGCCAACGCATACCCGTCTCCCTCGGAGAGCGGAGCTATGAGATTGTCCTCGAGCCAGGCTCCAGCCGAACGCTCGGTGACCGCCTCAAGCCACTCATTCACACAGGCAAAATCGGCATCATCACCGACCGTCACGTGGCGCGCCACTATCTCAAGCCTACGGTCGAGTCGCTGAGGCAGGCAGGACTTGATCCGGTGTCCATTGTCTTGCCGCCAGGTGAACGCACGAAGACCCTCGCGACCGTCGCGCGGATCCTCGATGTGCTTGCCACGCATCGGTTCGAGCGCCGTTCGATGCTCCTGGCGCTGGGCGGCGGCGTCATCGGCGACCTCGCAGGGTTCGCCGCCTCGGTCTACCAACGAGGCATCCCGTATGTGCAAGTTCCTACGACGCTGGTGGCGCAGGTGGATTCCAGCGTTGGAGGGAAAACGGGCGTCGATCATCGCCTGGGGAAAAATCTCATCGGCGCGTTCCATCAGCCCAAAGGCGTGATCATCGATCCGTTCATGCTCCACACGCTGCCGCGCCGCGAGTGGATCGCAGGGCTTGCTGAGGTGATCAAGTACGGCATCATCGCCGATGAAGACTTGTTTTCGTTTTTAGAAGCCTCCATGCCGGAGCTGTTGAAATTGGACGCGCAGGCGGTCATGCGGGCGGTTGCCCGGTCGTGTGAGATCAAGGCGGAGGTCGTGGCGGAGGATGAAAAGGAATCGGACCGTCGGCGGATTTTGAACTATGGCCATACGATCGGACATGCCTTGGAATCGCTTGGAGGGTATCGCCGCCTGATTCACGGAGAGGCGGTCGGGATCGGCTTGGTCGCGGAAGCGGACCTGGCCGTCCATCTGGGAATCTGCGGGAAGGATGTTGCCACGAGAATTCGGCGGCTCGTGCAGGCGGCGGGGCTGCCTGACCAGCTGCCGTCCAGGACGTCGTTTGGCGCCCTCTGGGGCGCCATGCAGCACGACAAGAAGGTCGTGGGCGGCAACGTCATCGGGGTATGGCCCGTGCGCCTCGGCGAGGTCGTGATCCGTCCGTTGGCACAGGAGGCATGCGCCGCCTGGTTTCGGACGCTCGGGTCTCCTTCACAACGGCGCAAACCGGCCATGCGAAAGACTTAGCACGATGGCGATCAAACGTCCTCCGTCGCTTACGCAACTGGAACAGGCGCTGAAGGAAAAGACCCGTGAGGTCGATGTGTTGCATCGAATCACGGATTCGATCAGCAATACCCTCGATCTGGAAGCTGTCCTCAAGCACATCGTGGAGATCGTCGTCGAAGTGACCAAAGCCGACGCCTGTTTGCTGTACTTGTTGTCCGACGGCCAAGACGAACTGATCCTCCGCGCCTCCAAAAACCCGCACCCCAAGCTGATCGGACGGATTACGATCGGCATGGGCGAGGGCATCACCGGTTGGGTCGCCCAAGAACGCACGCGCGTTGTCATCCCCAGCAATGCCAGCGACGATCCCCGGTTCAAATTCTTCCACAATCTCCCCGAGGACCGGCATCAGGCCTTCGTGTCGGTTCCGATCATGGCCAAGAAGGAAGTGGTCGGCGTGATTAATGTGCAGCACAAACGTCCCAAGCGGTATCGGCCGGACGAGCTGGCCTTGCTCTCGACCATCGCCAATCAAGTGGGAGGGGCGATCGAAAACGCGCGGCTATATGAGCAGATGCGGCGCA